>NZ_JABZED010000015.1:0-1373 GCF_013416675.1 Salinispora sp. H7-4 | reverse complement strand
TCACCACCCCGGTAACCGCCCTCACGACGCTCACCACCACGGAAGCCATCCCGGTCACCACCCCGGTAACCGCCCTCACGGCGCTCACCACCACGACGCTCACCATCGCGGTAGCCACCCTCGCGACGGTCACCATCGCGGGCGCCACCACGGAAGCCACCCTCACGGCGCTCACCGCCTCGGTAGCCATCCCGGTCACCACCCCGGTAGCCACCCTCACGGCGCTCACCGCCACGGAAGCCATCCCGGTCACCACCCCGGTAGCCACCCTCACGGCGCTCACCGCCTCGGTAGCCATCCCGGTCACCACCGCGGTAACCGCCCTCACGGCGGTCACCACCGCGGTAGCCACCCTCACGACGGTCACCACCACGGAAGCCATCCCGGTCACCACCCCGGTAACCGCCCTCACGACGCTCACCATCGCGGGCGCCACCACGGAAGCCACCCTCACGACGCTCACCATCGCGGGCGCCACCACGGAAGCCACCCTCACGACGGTCACCACCACGACGCTCACCATCGCGGTAGCCACCCTCGCGACGGTCACCACCGCGGAAGCCATCCCGGTCACCACCGCGGTAACCGCCCTCACGGCGCTCACCACCACGACGCTCACCATCGCGGTAGCCACCCTCGCGACGGTCACCACCGCGGAAGCCATCCCGGTCACCACCGCGGTAGCCGCCCTCACGGCGCTCACCACCACGGCGCTCACCATCGCGGTAGCCACCCTCGCGACGGTCACCACCGCGGTAGCCGCCCTCACGGCGCTCACCATCGCGGGCGCCACCGCGGAAGCCGCCCTCACGGCGGTCACCACCGCGGTAACCACGTTCGCCGCCGCGTTCAGCGGCTCGGTCATCCCGGTAGGAGGGACGGCCGTCACGACGTGACGCACCGTCACGACCAGCTGGTCGGTCTTCGTGTCGACGGGAGCGGTCGCCGCCGTGCGGTCCTGAGTTCACAGGTTTATCCTTCCTGATTAGGCCGGTGGTGGCGGCACGCAGTGAGGGCCGACCCTGATGGGGTCGGCCCTCAACTGAAGTTTTGCCCGGCGGTGTCCTACTCTCCCACACCCTCCCGAGTGCAGTACCATCGGCGCTGGAGGGCTTAGCTTCCGGGTTCGGNNGCAGCTTAGTAGTCAAGTCCTCGGCCTATTAGTACCGGTCAACTGAACCCGTTACCGAGCTTACATTTCCGGCCTATCAACCCAGTCGTCTAGCTGGGGGCCTTACCCCACCAAAGGTGGATGGGATACCTCATCTTGAAGCAGGCTTCCCGCTTAGATGCTTTCAGCGGTTATCCCTTCCGAACGTAGCTAACCAGCCGTGCCCCTGGCGGGACAACTGGCACACCAGAGGTTCGTCCGT
>NZ_JABZED010000014.1:0-10684 GCF_013416675.1 Salinispora sp. H7-4 | reverse complement strand
GCTGGGCGACGGGACCACCACCACCAGCAGCACCCCCATAGCGGTGGACCTGCCAGCCGACACCACAATCACCGCCGTCGCCGCCGGGACCGGCCACAGTCTGGCGGTGACCTCCACCGGCACCATGCTGGCCTGGGGCTTCAACGCCTCGGGCCAGCTGGGCGACGGGACCAACAGCAACAGCAACATCCCTGTTGCGGTGGGCCTGCCGGTCGACACCACAATCACCGCCATCGCCGCCAGCAGTAGCCACCACAGTCTGGCGGTGACCTCCACCGGCACCATGCTGGCCTGGGGCTCCAATCTCACCGGCCAATTGGGCGACGGCACCACCACCAACAGCAGCACCCCAGTTGCGGTGGACCTGCCAGCCGACACCACAATCACCACCGTCGCCGCCGGCTACCGCCACAGTCTGGCGCTGACCTCCACCGGCACCATGCTGGCCTGGGGCGCCAATGGTTTCGGCCAGCTGGGCGACGGGAGCAACAGCAACAGCAACATCCCTGTTGCGGTGGACCTGCCGGTCGACACCACAATCACCGCCGTCGCCGGCGGCTACCGCCACAGTCTGGCGGTGACCTCCACCGGCACCATGCTGGCCTGGGGCTTCAACGCCTCGGGCCAGCTGGGCGACGGGACCACCACCAACAGCAGCACCCCCATAGCGGTGGACCTGCCGGTCGACACCACAATCACCGCCGCCGCCGGCGGCAGCTTCCACAGCCTGGCTATCGTCCCATCGGCATCAACATCAACCACGACCCTGCAGGTGTCCCCACCGAACCCGACACCGGATCAACCCGTCACCCTCACCGCTACCGTGACCTGCACCGGCAGCACCCCCACCGGGACCGTGACCTTCCTCGACGGCACGACCACCCTGGACACGAAACCCCTGTCCGGCAACCCCACCACCACCGCAACCCTCACCGTCACACACCTGGCACCCGGCACCCACCACATCCAGGCGCGCTACAACGGCAACAGCAACTGCCCAGCCTCAACATCCAACTCCACGACAGTCACCGTCCCAAAGCCCACCATCCCAGTAACCGGCACCAGTCTGCCCACCATCCTCACCGCCGGAATCCTGCTCACCCTCACCGGCGCAGCCCTGACCCTTGCCACCCACCGACGCCGACCAACACCCGGGGCGTGAGGACCATCCATGTCGGGCTGGCCGCCGCGGCGGGATCGTGTTCCACCAGCGCCTCCAGCCGTAGCGCGCCGACGTCTTCAAACAGCGCGATGTCGGCGTCGAGGTAGCGGCCGTCACGGTCGAGGATGATCAGACGCGGTACGCGCACGCCCGCGGCGGCAATCCGCGTGGTTGGCGGCGGCCGGTGCATCCCGCCGCGACGGCTTCCCGCCGACAACGGACGCTCACGTGGGCAACCTCCTCCGCGCCCCGGATGGCGATGTCGTCATCGGCGACTTCGACCCCACCTGCACCGGCCCCTGGCAGGTCGATCTCGTCGCCGTGCCCGTCGGCGAGACCCGCTTCGGCCGACACAGCGCCCATCGCCGCCTGGCCCACGCCTACGGCTACGACGTGACCCAAGACCCCGACTGGCCCACCCCGCGAGAAGCACGTGAACTCAAAGACCGATTCCCATCTGGATTGGCGGCACCAGCCCAGCTGCCTACCGCCGGGCGGGCCGTACCGGCGACGGCTGTATGCCCCGTCTCCAGCCCGGGCCGGAGCTCACCGCGGCCCGGAGGATCGTGACGAAGGCGGCGGAGACAGCCGGGCGACCCCCCGAGGCGATCGGCCTACACGGCCGGGTCCGCTACATCGACGGCGGCGCGGTCGGTGTCGCCGCAGCGGCGCGGCGGTGGCGTGAAGCCCGCGCCACACACCTGGCCGTGAGCATGCTCGGCGCCAGGTTCACGTCGCCCAGCGAACACCTCGACGCGCTCGCCGCGATCGCCCACATGGGACTCCTCAACGAGAACATGGAGGGGCCCAATCGATGACCGACACCCGGCTACTGACCCAACCTCACCCGACCGTCGAACCGGCGGTTGTCCACCGTCGTCATGCTGACACCGCCTTCCTCGCCGACGTCCATCCGGACGGCACGGGCGGATATGCGGCGACGGCGTTGCTGCCCGAGCGACACGCGTACTACGCGGCACACGTCGCGGAGGCGAATCGCCGTCTCGATCCGATGCTGCTATTGGAGGCGTGCCGGCAGCTCGTCATCTACATCGGCCACGACGGCCTCGGCCTGGCCGACGACACCCAATTCCTGATGGACTCCTGCGAGATGTCCGTGCCGGCCGACGCCTATGTGCGACGACCCGACGGCGGCTCGACCAAGCTGACAATGCACGTCACCGTAGCGGCGGTCCGGGTCGGCAGCCGGCTCCGCGCGTTCACGTCCCGGTGCGAGCTGGCACTCGGTGGCGTGCCGATCGGATCAACATTCATCACCTCGTCGGTCGTGTCCCCGGCCGCCTACATGCTGCTGCGCCGCCGGGCTCGTGGCGGGTGGCCGCCACCTTGGTCCGACCAACTCTGCCCGTGCCGGGACAGGGCGGCTCCCCCTCGGCCGTGGGCCGCCTGGTCCCCGCCGACGTGCTGCTGGCCGAGGTTCGTACTGATGCGAATGAGACCACCGCACGGGTGCTGCTGCCCTTCGATCACTTGGGCTTGTTCGACCACCGGCTGGACCACGTCCCGGGGACCCTACTCGTCGAGGCGGCCCGTCAGCTCGGCACCGCGCCCAGTCCCGAGCCACCCGCGGCGGTGATGACCGGGCTTGCCGGCACGTTCGACACGTTCGTCGAACTGGACGCTCCAGTGCACCTCGTGGCCCGGCCGGGCACGACTGACGGTGAGCGGTCGGTCTCGGTGGTGCAGGGCGGCACCGTGCGTGCTGCGATCAACGTTGCTACCGCCCGCGCGTCGAGTACCCCGGTCAACGCCAGGTGTTGACCGGGGTACTCGACGAGAGGCTCAGGCGGGAAGGCCGCCGACCCGGGCATCGATCCAGGAACGGATCGACGGCAGGTCGCCGTAGATCGACGGACCGGTGGCACAGATCGGGTGGTTGTTGCCCGACCGACTGGTGGCACCGACCACGTGCCACACCCCGCCGATCCGACGAACCTGCGGGCCACCCGAGTCGCCATAGCAGGCGCCCGAGTCACCGTCGGTGTTGTCGGTGCAGATCTCGTACGGGCCGTTGATGCCGAAACACGCGCCGTCTGACCGGATCGACGTGTCCAGCTCGTGCGCGACCGTCGGCGTCGGACCGCAGCCCCGGAACGGACAGGTCAGACCCCAGCCGATGATCCGGGTAGCGGTACCGACCGCCCCGGACGTCGCCGGGATCGGGGCCGGGGCGTACGACACCGAACTGGACAGTTGCAACAGCTTGACGTCGATCGTGGGATTGTTGATGGCGCGGCGGACCCCGACGACCGTGCCACCGCTGGTGCGGTTGACGCTACCCACACGGACCGAGGACGGTGTCGGGCAGTGCCGCGCCGTGACGACCCAGTCCGATTTGATCAACGTGCCGGTACAGCCCGAGGTGTAGACCAGCCACGGGTAGTTCTCGGTCGCCGGCCGGCCGCCAACGACGAACGGCGTGACATCGGCATCAGTCTGGGCCCCTTGGTCGAAGTTCGTACGGAACTCGCCTGCCCGGCTCGCGTCGTAGTAGGCCGTCTGGGCCGCGGCGGCCGGCGCACCGGTGGCGATCTGCACCCCGGCCGCTGCCAGCACCGCCGCTAGCACGGCGCCGAACGCGCGCAACAGTTGTCTTCTGACCATCTCACACTCCTGAGGTTGCGGCGGTATCGCCATCCATCGATAGATATCGATAGTAGCCGAACATGCGCGATGTTCGATAGAACGAAATCGCCATACGGCATGCCACGGCGCGGCACGCGCCACCGTCGCCTCACGTCGAAGCGACCATCTGATGCAGCTGCTACACCAGCGACGAGGGTGACGACATGCCCGCGGGCCCGCACGCAGCCGTTTCGATCAGCGCGTCGTCGAGCACCACTTCAGCGCACCCGTCCAGCGCGGACGGCTGCCGGCAGCGCCGCACAGCGGCCGGGTGGGCGATGGCCGCGGGGGCAGCATGTCCGAGGGCGATGTCACCGCCGGCAGTACGGGCGAGCGCACCGACTGGACCAGCGCCCTGGAGCTGATGCAGGCATCGGGCGCGACCGAGCTGATCCGCCAGGTACGTGCCGCTGAGCAGAGTGACTCGGACGGGACTCGATGGCCTCGGAACAAGCGCAGCGACGACGCCACAGCTGTGTTCGGGCTACTCAACACGCCCTGAATTGCCTGTCTGGCTGAGGTCGAGGATGCTCCAACCGGTGGACAGGACGGCACAGCCGGTGGCGTAAGAGCCGGTTGTGGGCCGGTTCAGGCGGCGCGGTCGACCTGAGTGACGTGAGCGATCGCGCGGCGAAGCGCGGACAGGGAGACCGGCCGGTCGTGTTCCAGCTCGGTGAGTCCGAGCTCGATCCACTCGCGGATGAGAGTGGAGGGCTTCATGCCGGCGGCGTCGGCGGCCGAGCGGACCCGCTGGTCCAACGCGACTGGTAGACGGACTCCGCGCATCACCATCGGTTCGGCCTCCGCCGCTGGCGGTAGCTCGACCTGGGCCGAGTCGTCGTAGTCGACCTCGCCCCGGGCGAACGCCTCCGCCGCCCGCTTCATGTCATCACTCACCGCACTACCTCCCACGCCTCGAACCGCTTCAGCTCCGCCGGGGTCATCTCCCGAGCACCAATGATCTGCTGGTTGAACTCGCCGACCTTACGGACCGCCACCACGAGAGGCCGTCCAGCCTGGGTGCGTCCCATGATCGCGATGAACCGCACGCCGCCGCTGACGGCGGCCAGCGGTAGACGTCGCCGCGCTGCCAGCACCTGCGCGGCCTCGTGCGGCTCAACCCCAACCAGCGCGGCCAGGGCCTCGGGAAGCCAGTCATAACCCACACCACGATCGTAAAACGATCGTTTGACACTTGCATCGGATTGCACTCCCTCTTTCGAAGACAGGAGCAGCTCGGCAGGGCACGTCAGCGGCGGACTCAACTCGCACGTCTCACACCAGGTTCGTACCCATGTACTATCCACATGTTGTGGATAGGGCTGTTGGCCGGCACCCGGTTCGGGTGCCGGCCAACAGTTTCTTTCCCCCTTGGATGGATTAGGTCTGTGGGCGGGGGTGTGGTTGTGGGTGGTGTGGTGGGTCAGCTGGTCCAGTGCTCGGCGACGAGGTCGGCGGCCTGGGTCTCCCACTGGGCGTAGTGGAACGGGTACGCCGACACCTGGACCTTCTGGGCGGCCTCGGTCAACGGGAGTTCCTGCCAGCCCTCGACCTGCTTGAGGCCCTTCAGGAAGGCGGTGGTGGAGTACTCGGGGTCGGTGATCTGCTCCACGCTGCCCCAACCGCTCGACGGGCGCTGCTGGAACAGGCCCTGCGAGTCGTGGTCGTTCCGGTCACCCAGGTGTCCCAGGTTCTCCAGCTTCGACTCCTGCAAGCTGGTGGCGATCGCCACGACGGCGGCGCGTTCGTCCATGCCGGCCTTCTTGGTGGCCTCGATGATGGCCTTCACGTTGCCGGTCTGCTCGTCACCCAGGTCGATGCGGGACTGCTCACCCTGGGTGCCGTGTGGGATCAGCGTGCCGGTGTCCGGCTTCGCAACCTGAACGGCCGCGGCGGCCGGGGTGGTGTCGGTGAGGGTGTCCAGGGGGCCGGCGACGACACCGGTGGACAGGGCCAGACCAGCGAAACCAAGCACACTACGACGCAGAATCGTGTTCATGGGGGTTGCTCCATTCGGGGGTCGACGCCCACGCCCGAAGGGGGTCCGGGGTGGGTGCGAGCACCGTCCGGCGCTCAACAGAACAAGAAGAAGATCCTCAGGCGACCACGGCCCTGGGGGCTCCGCGCGGCGCCGGGTTCATGTGTAACGACCAGCGGGCCGCCATCATTCCAGGGCTCACGCACGGGCGGCACCCGCTCCAGGGTGCGGGGCGCCTCCTCGGCCGTACGCAGGGTGTAACGCCCCCACGGCCGCCGAGATTCCGCCACCACCGTGCCCGACCCCACCCAAACAGGCATCAACCAGACAGTGGCGGCGGTCCAACTTTCATATAAACCCCCATACCCGCCTTGCGGCCATACGGCTCGCGGAGGGACGGGCCAGGGCAGGGTTCCGGGTGACGTCGTGAACGTAGGCTCGGACTAGTCAGCCCGGGGCTGGCGCAGCGATTGTTCCTCCATGCCCAGGTGTCGCATCAAGGCCTGACGGCCCGCGACGGTGATGGTGACCGCACGGCTGGTACCGATACGGGTGATCCAGCCGGAGGTGAACGCGTGGTGGCACAGTGCGGCGCCGACCGCTCCGGCTAGATGGGGGCGGCGGGCAGTGAAGTCCAGGCAGGCGCGTAGTGCCGGTCGACGACGCGAATCGGCCGCGGATATGGCAATGCCGAGATCACCCAGCCAGGCCACCCCATCAGTGGTCAGCGACAACCCGTGTCGCCAGGTCAACAGGCCACGCTCGGTCATCGCGTCGGCTATGGCTACCGCGACGGTGCCAGCCAGGTGGTCGTAGCAGGTCCGCGCGTGCGCCAGAGCATGTCTGCGACGTGCGCCCGCCATCGACCGCGTGGGAGCCGGGCGGTGTCCGGCCGCGGCGGCCACGGCCTCGATCAGCGGCGCGGCCTCACCGTCGATCCGCAGATAACGGTGTCGGCCCTGACGGTGCTGTACCAACAGCCCCGCGGCGACCAGCTGATCAGCGTGCTGGCTCAGCGTCGACGCCGCCACCCCGGCGTAGCGGGCCAACTCGCCCAGTGTCCAGGCCCGTCCATCGAGCAGAGCCAGGCACACCGTTGCCCGGGTGTCATCGGCGAGCAACGACGCCCAGCCTGCGACCGCCGAGGCGGCCTCGCGGGAGTCCATCGCCCGAGCATGGCACGGCGACGCTTCGGCGACCACCGAAACGTTTCAGGCCTAGCCTCGACACCTATGCCAACCCTCAGTGACCCGGCTGCCGCCACACACGTGACAATCAGCCCGAAGATCCTGTATTTCGGTACCCCGGTGGTGCTGCTCAGTACCGAGAACGACGATGGCAGTGCCAACCTGGCACCGATTTCGTCGGCATGGGCACTGGGCCACACCGTCGTACTCGGCCTCGGCCCCGACGGGCAGAGCGGCCACAACCTCACCGCACGTCCCGAGATGGTCATCAACCTACCCGCCGCCCACCAGTGGCAGGCGGTCGAACGTATCGCGTCACTGACCGGCCGGCATCCGGTACCGGCCAGCAAACGCAACCGGTTTCGCTTCGAACCTGCGAAGTTCACCGCCGCCGGCCTGCGCCCGCAGGACTCACTGCAGGTAAACCCCCCTCGGGTCGCCGATTGCCCGCTACAGGTGGAGGCCCGGGCCAGCCGGATCCACCCCGCCACCGGTGGTGCCTTCCTCATCGTCGAAGCCCAGGTCCTCGCCGTGCACGCCGACGCCGGTATCGTCGTGGCCGGCACCGACCACGTCGACCCCAGCGCCTGGAATCCACTAATCTACAACTTCCGCCACTACTTCGGCCTCGGCGCCCAACTCGGCCACAGCTTTCGCTCCGAGACACCCGCGGCCAATCCGAGTTCTTCCTCAAAGGGTGGTCCGTAGAGGCCCGCCCGACTGGCAGGCGCGCGTATTCGTTCTGGGCGAGTTCTTCTTCGGCGGGCCACCCGCTGAAGAAGCACATCGCGGACCGTAGCCGAAACGGGCTAGCGCCGGCATCCCGATCTAGCCGATGTGAATGAGTTAGGTGATCCGCACGCTGCGACGAGCGGGCGTCAGCCGTTGCCGTGCCAGGGTCTGTCGAAGGTGAGAATGAAGATCGCTACAGGCGAGCTGCGATCGGTAAAGGATGGTAAGTATCGTCGGATCTTGCCCGAGTGGGTAGACGAGTACATCGCCACGCAGGTCGAGCGGCAGGAGGCCGCCTGATGGCCGGCAAGCGTGCCAACGGTGAAGGCTCGATCTTCCCGTACCGCAACGGATTCGCCGCCTACGTCTGGGTCACCAAGCCGGACGGCAAACGCACCCGCAAGTACGCCTACGGCAAGACCCGCGATGAGGTACACGACAAGTGGGTCCGGCTACACCAGCAGGCCAAGGCCGGACCAATCGCCACGAACGTCCCCACGTTGGCGAGCTACATGACGTACTGGCTAGCCGAGATCGTGGAACCGAACCTCGCCCCTGCCAGTGCTGCGCCCAGAGAAAAGAGGAACATCGACCACCAGCGAAAGTGCTGCGCGGTGGGTCGGTGTTGGCAAGACCTTCCCTCGGCCCGGACAGTCAAGGGAATCCGTGCTGTTCTCCGTTCGGCACTCGCTCAAGCTGTCGTCGAGGAGCTGCTCGCCAAGAACGTGGCAGCCCTGGTGAAGCTGCCACCGATCCGCAACCGCAAGGGCAAGTCGTGGAACAGCGAACAGGCCCGCGCGTTCCTCGAATCGCCCCGCGACGGGAACGACTACCTCTACGCCGCCTACGTCCTGGTCCTCGTGCTCGGACTCCGCAAGGGCGAAGTCCTCGGACTCGCCCGGGAACACATCGAGTGGGACGGCTGGAACAAGCCTTGCCCTCCACATGGCGAGGCGTACTGCGAGCACTGCCGCGACAACCACGACATCGGCCTCACCGTCGACAAGCAGCTCCAGCGGGTACGCGGGAAACTGCTGCACCGCGCTACCAAGACTGAGGAGTCCGACGCTCCCCTACCGCTGCCGGCGATCTGCGTTACCGCGCTACGACACCGCCACCAGCAACAGAAGGCCGCCCAGAAGAAAGCCGGCGAGGCATGGCATGACACGGGCATGATCTTCACGACCCGCTTCGGACTGCCCGTCGAGCCACGCAACTTCAACCGCTCCTACGACAGCCGCATCGCGCGCGCCGACCTTCCGAAGATCACCGTCCACGACGCACGGCGTACGTGCGGCTCGCTCCTAGTCGACCTGGACGTGCACCCCGGGTCGCGATGGCGATCCTCAGGCACGCCGACTTCTCCATCACGATGGAGATCTACAGCCAGGTCTCATCCAAGGCCACCCGGGAAGCCCTGCGGAAGCTCGGTCAGAGCCTCGATCAATGACCCGTTGCTGTACTTCGCTGCTGTACAAGATCGAAAGAGGCCATCCGGAAGATACCGGATGGCCTCTGACCTGCGTCGGGACGGCCGGATTCGAACCGACGACCCCTTGTTACCAACCGTAGTCACACCGGGCATGTCATCGCTTGTCGCGAGTAAGCCCTGAGCTGCATCAACACGGTCAAATACTTGTTCCTCCTGGTCACTGTTCGTCAGCTCCTGGCAGGGGTTTTCGGGGGGTAAACGGGGGCCGGCAGACTCACTACCGGGTTCCCCCGCACCCATCCCCCGCCACCAAGAGACCTCGGTCCGCACCGTCTTCGCCCCGTGACCGTTACGGATGTTGACCCGCCGACCCATGGCCTCGTCGACACCGGCGTCGTCGAGGTGGGCGTCCAGCTCGGCGTCCAACGCCGACTCGAGCACGGTGCGGGTGATCCCGGCGAGGAGCCCTCCCGGTCCGACCAGCGAGACTCCGTCGGTCTTGGCCCGCTCGACCAGTTGCCGAGCGAACTCCCGCTCCGCTGCCGACGGCTCCGGAAGCTGAACCGGGTTCTTCCTGTCTGCCAGCGGTCCTTCCTGGACAGGATCGACGTCCTGTCCAGGAAGGACCACGCCCAGGCCAAACAAAAGTCTACGCAGTCCCCAGACCTGCTTCGCCGGCCGAACGGCAGGGCTCAGCTACGGGCCGCCCTGCAGCGGCGGGCGCGGCCCATGCTCGACGCGGTAGTCGACCACCGCCTCGCCCGGCTCGTCGAGCGGCATCCCCGACTGCTCGAGGACATCGACGGCAGATGCGCCGCGGTGTGCGCTCTGGTACCGCTGTTGGCTTCTGCGGAGGCCAGCAGGTAGCGCCTGAAAGCACAGATGAACGAGGTCGTCCCGATCGCTTGCGATCACGGGGCGGGCAAGTGAGCGAACTGGTGGCAGGACGCTAGCCAGAATGTTCCGCCGCCGTAAGCGCTCCGCGACCTCCTCTGGCCGGTGACAGGGCACCGCCTCGGTCCTGCATATCGTCCCAGCGTTAGGGTCAGGGCGTGACCGATGAAGAGGCTCGCGAGGCTGCATTCGCCTTCCTTGCTAATCGCATGGACAAGATCCGCACCGGTGAATGGGTGATCATCGGTGCGCGAGAGTACGAGAACGCATGGTCCGTGGGCTACCAGTCACGCGCCTTCATCGAGTCAGGCGACATACACGATTCGTTGGCAGGCAACGGACCTGTGGTCGTGCCCAAGTCCGGCGCGGAGCCATGGCTGGCCTGGTCCGGCCGGCCGGTGGAAGAACAGATCGCCGAGGGGCGGCCCACCCTCGGCTGAACGCATGACGTGCCGCTGACTGGGCGTCTCCGCTAGACGATCTATTCCAAGGGGTACGGGGACAGCGAAGAGAGGCGAGGGCGTCCATGATCGACGTTGCTGAGCAACGATGACCATGGAGGCCACGTGCACGTCGATCGGGACACCCTCGCCACCGCACTGTACGTGAAGATCGACGACGTGTTGAAGTCGTCGCCCCAGCTCACCCGGTGG
>NZ_JABZED010000013.1:276-535 GCF_013416675.1 Salinispora sp. H7-4 | reverse complement strand
GTCGGCGTTGAAGATGGGATATGGAGAGCCGAAAATAGCGTCGCTGTCGACGTACGGGCCTACGCTGGCGCAGGTGCCCTCCGGTACGGAGCTGCACACCAGGCCGGGAAGGTTGATTTCCATGGCCAGGACGACCGCGCGGATCGCCACCATGCCGAAGTCGATCCCACCGGACAACGAGGCGACGTGACCGAACAGGTCGGGGCGGGCCTGCGCGTAGTGCAGCGATCCGAAGCCGCCCATCGACAGACCGATGACG
>NZ_JABZED010000013.1:0-253 GCF_013416675.1 Salinispora sp. H7-4 | reverse complement strand
TGACCCAGTCGGCGTACCAACCCTTGAGCCCGCCGTTCGGAGCCACCGTGATCATCGAGTTTGAGCGCAGGGCCGGGACGGCCGCCACGTCGTTCGGGCGGCCGCCCCCGCCGTGCAGGAAGTACGCGACCGGCCAGCGCTTGTCGGGTTCGGTGGCGTAGTCGGCGGGAAGGAACACGCGGATCTTGTGTTGGCCGGACAACTGCGCGGTCGTCACGGTGAGAGTGAGGTCGGTGCTGGAGTGGGCCTCGGT
>NZ_JABZED010000012.1:2208-3102 GCF_013416675.1 Salinispora sp. H7-4 | reverse complement strand
GATGGCGAAGCCGGTGTCGGTTTCGGCGGCGGCGCGTACGGAGATGAAGCTGTCGGGTTGTGCCGGTAGTTTCAGTGTTCCGGTGTGGCGGTTGTTGTCGCCCGGGGTGAGGGTGATGGGTTGCCAGGTGGTGCCGTCGTCGTAGGAGACCTCAAGCTCCACTGCGGTGATGGTGCCGGTACCGGTACCGCCGGGCTGCGGTCTGGGGGTGATGCTGATGTCTTGGCGGGTGCCGGCTTCGACGTCGCCTCGTAGGTCGGTTTCCAGTTCGTAGTCGAGCTGGAGCAGGGTGAGGGGTTCGGGGGAGCCGGGGTCGGCGTCGTTGGTGCTGGAGATGAAGTCCCACTCGGTGTGGGTACGGGTCGACAACCCCCACTCCTCGGCTGGGCGCGATGCGTCCAGCACCAGCCGGTACGGCAGCGTCCCGGCCGGCACCTCCGTGTATGGCAGGTACGCGCTCCTGGTGTTCTCGTTTAGCAGCGTGTCGCCCTGGTAGAGGGCGATGCTGGTCGGCGCCGAGCCAAAGCGGTGACGTCCGATGTATTCAAGTTCGGGGCTTGATGGGCTCCAGGGCTGCGGGTAGAGAGTCATCCGATTCTGGTATCGGCGGTTTTGGATGGAGGCGCTCTGGTTGAAGGCCGGTCGGATGGCGGGGGCGAACCAGTCCAGCCGGGTGGTCGTGCCCTTGGCGTAGGTGCGTGCGTCCGCCGCGACTTTCCAATTGTGCTGTTCGTGGGTTTCGACCCAGGGGATGTCGGGGGTGACCCATTCGGTACGGGTGCTGGGATGCCACTCGGGTTCGAGGACTCCGACGGGGAGGCCGATGGCCGTTTCGGCGCGGTAGCCCTCACCAATGGTGTCCTGGACGGCGTGGTGGCGGGCGTCGATTCGGGC
>NZ_JABZED010000012.1:1102-2091 GCF_013416675.1 Salinispora sp. H7-4 | reverse complement strand
CCAGGTCGTGGTGGCTGGGGTGGTAGGTGAGGGGCTGGTCGGGCACCTGGTCCCGCCAGACCTGGACCAGGTCGTAGATGGTGTCGGCGTACTGCTCCTGGTCGACCTTCAGTGGGGGTATGCCGTGTTTGGCGAGTGTGATCAGGATGTTTCCGATGTCGCGGTGGATGCTGGCCACCGGGATGGGTGATTCGCCGACATTTTCGTGGAGGATTCCGGGGTTGTCGTTGACGATCAGGAGGAGTGCGGCTCCGGCGGTGGCTGCGGCGGCGGCCTGGTCGGCTGCGCTGATGTCGTCGCTGCGGGTGATGACGGCGATTTTGCCGTCGGCGTCGAGGTTGGCGTAGTCCTCGGGGGTGCCGGTGCCGGCGTGGATGGGGCGTAGCCATTGGGTGCCGGTGGTGATGGTGCTGCCGGGTTGGACGACGGCGTCGATGGGGAGTATGCCGAGGGCGCGCAGGCTCAGGACCGGTGCACCCTTGCGCCACTTCGCTGCCATGGCGAAAGCGTTCCCGGTGGTCTTCTCGGTCGGTAGGACGTACAGGTCGTCATACCTGTCCGGAATTTTGTAGGCGTAGCGGAAAGGGCTGGCCTCGGGGTAGTCGACGACGTATTCGAGTTTGCGCTGTCGGTTTTCGGTGCGTTGGGGGGTGGTGGTGTCGAGTAGTCGGGCCTGGCTGGCGTCCAGCGTTACCTCGGTTGGTTTGTCGAGTTCGATCCCTGGGGAGACCAGCAGGGCGAAGCCGAGGGAGTCAGCCTGTTCACCCGGAATGTTCAACTCGCCGTAAACGGTGTAGGTCCCGGGCGAAAGGCGTAGCGTCTCCTCGCCGTCAATATCGAAGAACATGGGGAGCGAATTGGCGGATGTGATCGCCAGGCGTGAGCTGGTGGGTTCGCCGTTGTGGTCGCGGAGTTTGATGGTGAGGTCGTAGCGTTCGTCTTCTTTGATGAGGCCGAGGCTGGTGCGGGTGATGGTTTCACCGGTGGTG
>NZ_JABZED010000012.1:760-1011 GCF_013416675.1 Salinispora sp. H7-4 | reverse complement strand
GGGGTTGGTGCCGATGAGGTAGCCGGTGTGTTGGCCGATGTCGGCTGTCGTTGGGTCGCCGGTTACCGGGACGTCTATCTGGCCTTCGGCGGGGACGGTGACGGTGGGGGTGTCGGTGGTGAATGCGTTGTTGCCGGTGGTGGTGAGGTTGAGGGTGACGGGGGTGGCGCTGGTGTTGGTGAGGGTGACTGGTTTGGTGACGGGGGTGTCGGTGGGTTGGTGTGGCCAGTCGAAGTAGCCGAAGTAGGTGG
>NZ_JABZED010000012.1:0-686 GCF_013416675.1 Salinispora sp. H7-4 | reverse complement strand
AGCCGGTGGCTCGTACGGTGGTGTTGACTGCGGCGGCGATGTCGAGGCGGCCGGTGCCGACCTGGTATGCGCTGTAGGTGTCGCTGAGAGCTTGGGTGCTGCTCGTGAGGGCGGTTTTGAGTTGTTGGCCGGTCCAGTTGGGGTGTTGTTGGGTGAGGATGGCGGCGGCTCCGGCGACGTGTGGGGTGGCCATGGAGGTGCCGTCTTTGCTTTGGTACATGCCGTCGCCGGTGCTGTGTTGGGAGCGGGCGGCGTTGATGGCGACGCCGGGTGCGGTGAGGTCGGGCTTCAGTGCGCCGGTGCCGGCCAGGGGTCCGACGCTGGAGAAGTCGGCGAGTTGGTCCTGCTTGTCTACGGCGCCGACGGTCAGCGCGCTGGCTGCGGTGCCGGGGGTGCCGATGAGTCCGCCGTAGTTGTTGCCGGCGGCGATGACGAAGAGGGTGTCGTGCTGCGCGGAGAGGGTGTCCACGGCGAGGGTCAGTGGGTCGAGTCCGTCGGTGCGGGATGGGTCGCCGAGGCTCATGTTGATGATGTCGGCGCCGGATTCGGCGGCCCATTGCATGCCGGCGATGATCCAGGAGTCGTAGCCGTACCCGTTGTCGTTGAGGACTTTGCCGATGAGTAGGTCGGCTGCGGGTGCGACGCCGGTGTTGTCGCCGTTGGAGGCGGCGCCGGTGCCGGCGATG
>NZ_JABZED010000011.1:2917-6358 GCF_013416675.1 Salinispora sp. H7-4 | reverse complement strand
GCGTCGCACAACGCATCCTCGCGATGACCGCCGCGATCTGGCACAACTGGACCACCGGCCAACCCGTCATGCGCTCCCTCATCGCTTACGACCACTGATCCCTCGGAATAGATCGTCTAGCGGTGATTCCGGACGTTTCACTTCCGGTAATGTTCCTGCTGTGCGAACCGGTCCGAGCCCTACCGCCCGGGCCCTACGCACGCTCGAGGTCCTGCAGGCACGTCCCGGCGTGACTGCCGATCAGCTCGCCTCCCGGTTAGGTGTGACGGAGCGGGCCGCACGACGCTACGTCGGGATCCTTCGTGAGGCCGGCATCCTGGTCGAGTCGATCCGCGGGCCGCATGGCGGCTACCGACTGGGCCGCGGCACCCGGCTACCGCCGGTCGTCTTCACCCAGGAACAGGCACTCAGCCTGGTCATGGCCGTGCTCGACGGGCAGCCGGCCGTGATCGACGCCGACGATCCGATCGGCTCGGCGCTCAGCAAGGTCATTCGGGCTCTCCCCGAGAGCGTCGGACGGCAGGCGGCGGCGCTGCGGGCGTACATCTCGGCCACCCCGGACCGGCGAGTGGCTCGCCCTGATCCCGCCACCACCAGTGCCCTGGTCGCCGCCGTCGCCGACCGGCGCCGCGTCCTGGTCACCCACCGCGGCGAGAGCGGCGAGGAACGGGACGCCGAGGTTGACCCGTGGGCAGTCGTCGTGCGGTACGGACGCTGGTACCTGCTGTGCCACTCGCACCGCGCGGACGCGAGCCGCACGTACCGTATCGATCGGATTCGGGCTGTGCGGCAGTTGCCGCACCGCTTTGTGTCGCCCGATGGCCTGGGTCCGGTTGCCGCGCTTGCGGAGAAGCTCGGCGCGGGCTGGGAGTACCCCACCCGCGTGGTGTTTCATGCGCCACGGGAGAAGGTGGCACCGTGGATTCGGCCGCCGATGGGCCGCCTCGAGCCGGACGGCGACCGCTGCGTCCTGGTCGGCAGCACCCGAAATCCCACGATGTACGCCCAGGAGTGGCTGGCTGCCGTCCCCTTTGACTTTTCGGTGGTGGCAGGCCCCGAACTACGTGCTGCCGTGGCCACAGTCGCGGCCCGCTTCAGCAGGGCACTGTCGCCTGCGCGCCCCGAAACCCGGCCCGGCGATTAGCGCTGACGGGAGCGGAACAGATCAGCGCGCTGGATCATGAGGCCACCGATTGCGGCGAGGCCGGCGGCTCGGCCTTCTGCGGGTGGATCGTCTCGTGGCGGGCCAGCATGGCGACGAACTCGCCGATCTTGCGCTCGCGGGTCTGCGTCCGCTTGACGGCAGCAAGGCGTTGGATGAGAGCGAACCGGTTGGTCCTGGTGAGTACGTCGAACATGGCCTGGGCGGCAGGGTTGGCGGCGATGGCGGCGAGTAGATCGTCCGGCACCTCGGCCTCCGACGACGGGGCATAGGCGGCCGCCCACCGCCCGTCCGCCTTGGCAGCCTCCACCGCAACTCGGCCGGAGGGCCTCATACGCCCCTGTGCCTCCAGCCGGGCCACGTTGCCGACATTCCGTTGCGACCAGGAACTGCGGTGCCGGCGCGGGGTAAACCGGATCCAGGATGTCTCCTGATCCCGCTTCCGGCCCTGCCCGTCGATCCAGCCGAAACAGAGGGCCTCATCGACCGCCTGCTGCCACGTCAGCGTGGTGGCGGTGCCACCTCTCTTGGTCAGAACGAGCCAGACGCCCGGCGACGTGGCATGGTTGGCCACCAACCACGTGCGCAGTGCCTCGGCATCCGTGACGATCAACTCGTCCAGTTCAGCGCTCGCCATGACCGCAGGCTAACCCGACTCGCCGGGCTGCCGGCGCGTCGGCCACTCGTGGGACCATCGGGGCAGGGTGATCCACCCACCCGCCTGACCGTGCGGTCGTCAGGGTTCGCCTGTCGGTGCCCGGCCACGGCTGTTTTCACCCAAGTTTCCCGGGCTCCGGATGGTCGTCCGTGGCCATCCGCCTGCTGTTTCGGATGTCCGCAAACGCAGATCAGGCCCAGCTGTCGCTCACTTGTCGCTCACTTTGGGCGCGACCCTGATCGCCGGTCATCTCCTTGAGAGCCGGTCTCGGGTAGGCCTTCCACCCGACGGCATCGTTGCCTACGAATGCGGCCAGGGGCACCCACCGGTCGATGTCGATGTCGTGTTCATCGGCCTGAAGCGTCTGCACCTCGACCAGGCCGTCCCTGTCCCGGTATGCCGGGTGGAGGGCAGCTGGCCGGTCCCCACCAACCTGTAGCGTGCCAGAACTCGTTGCACATGTTGTGAGCTGGGATTCTCCGGTTGCGCTGAGGATCATCAGGATGGTGGTTCGGCTGGTGTACTTGATGATGATCCGGCTGGTCGGCGTTCTCGGCTTGTTCGTTCGTAGCGATACCGCGCTGCTGGCGGAGGCCGTCGTCCTGCGTCATGAGGTGGCGGGCTGCGCCGGCAGCTGAACGGCCGGCCTCGGTTATCGTGGCCGGACCGGGCCTTGCTGTCTGGCCTGGCCCGGCTGCTGCCTGCCGCGGTCCGGGCCCATCGGCTGGTCACTCCGGTACGCTGCTCGGCTGGCATCGGCGGCTGCTGCGTCGCCGCTGGACCTATCCGCGTAAGGTCGGTCGGCCGCCGGTCTGCGATGAGGTCCGTGACCTGGTCCGGCGCCTCGCCCGGGAGAACCCGCGGTGGGGACATCGGCGCGTTCAGGGTGAGACGCTGCGACTGGGTCATCGGGTCGGTGCGGGCACGATCCGCCGCATCCTGGCCGCCCGCCGGCCCGGTCCGACCCCGCGGGCGGTGGACACCAGTTGGCGGACGTTCCTGCGCGTGCAAGCCCACGGCCTGCTCGCGATCGACTTCTTCCATCTCGACGCGATCGGACTCAAGTGGATCTATGTGCTGGGCGGGATGGAGGTGGCCACCCGCCGCGTCCACCTGCTCGGGGTCACCGCCAATCCAGGCCACGCCTGGATGGTGCAGCAGGCCCGCAACCTTGTTGTGGACCTCGACGACGGCCGTGCCGGCCGGTTCCGGTTCCTGATCCGCGGTCGGGACGGCAAGTACAGTGCCGCGTTCGACGAGGTCTTCGCCGCCGCGGACGCCTCGGACGAACTGTTACATTCGAGCGGCGGGGCCGCAGCCTGCGTCAGGAGTGCACCGACCCCGAAGGGCGCCCCATGCGCTTACGAAAGATCCGGTGGATCGGTTTGGCCCCCGCTCGCCACCGTGGGGAGCCGGTGAGGGCAGCTGCACGGAGGGCGTCGGCTTGTTTTGCCGCTTTCTGGCGCGCTACGGTGCGAGTGATCCGCCCCAGTTGTCGGTGACGAGCTGGCCGGTGTCGTCGCTGACGAAGCGATGTTCGAGGGTGCCGTTGCCGAGCCGGTAGAACACGTGGTGCTGTCCGGGAGCGGACAGGCCAGCCGGGTCACCGGTCACGACGCCA
>NZ_JABZED010000011.1:2374-2831 GCF_013416675.1 Salinispora sp. H7-4 | reverse complement strand
CGCGCACCCCAGTTGTCCACGCCGGGGTCGATCCCGGGCCACCAGTACCAGTGCACCAGGTCTCCCGACGCGGTGCGGCCGAAGATGTGCTGCTGGTCGCGGTGCACGAAGGCGTGCGGGTTCCCGACGAACGCTCCGCCCGGCCAGACATCGCCTCCGAAGGTGCCCGACGGGTCGTCGAAGAACCGGTGCGCGAGGTCGCCGTCGTTGTTGCGGAAGAACACGTGGTGCTGGTTTCCGCGATAGGAGAATCCCGTCGGGTCTGAGGCCACACCCGAGGTGACACCCCAGTCGTCGGTACTGGGGCTGATCCCCGGCCACCAGTACCAGTGGATCAGTCCGCCGGAGGCGGTGCGGCCGAAGATGTGCTGCTGGTCGCGGTGCACGAAGGCGTGCGGGTTCCCGACGAACGCTCCACCGGGCCACACCCCACCCGTGACCTGACCCGTGTCGAGGT
>NZ_JABZED010000011.1:1908-2334 GCF_013416675.1 Salinispora sp. H7-4 | reverse complement strand
CGTAGAACCGATGCTCCAACCGCCCGTCCGGGTTCCGGTAGAAGACATGCTGCTGATTGCCGTACGCGAACCCGGTGGGATTCGAATGGACCCGTCCCTCCGTGTCCCAGTTGTCCATTCCCGGGGCGTCCATTCCCGGCGCGAACCACCAGTGTCGCAACGTGTTGTCGCTTCCCCGGGCGAACACGTGCTGCTGGTTGGCGTGCGCGTACCCCACCGCCTTACCGGTCAACGATCCGCCGCCCCAGTCGGCCTGGACCAATCCCGACTCCGGCGACCACGACAGGTTCTGCAGGGTCCCGGCTGATCCGACGGCCACATAGTGCTGGCCGTTACCGAACCCGAACGCCCGCCCCGCGACAGTTTCGGTGGGGCGACCGCAGTTGTCGCTGGTGAGGTAGCGCTGGTGGTATGAGCCCGGATACG
>NZ_JABZED010000011.1:210-1854 GCF_013416675.1 Salinispora sp. H7-4 | reverse complement strand
GGGCCAGCGAACCGCCGTTGATGGCGATGGTCTGCCCCACCCCGTTGTGGAGCTGCTCGTAGTGGATGTGTGCGCCGAAGGAGTTGCCGGTGTTTCCGGTCAGCCCGATCTGCTGCCCCTGGGTGACGCCCGTGCCGTCTGCCACCGAGAACGCGGAGAGATGAAAGTAGTAGGTCTGCCACCCGCCACCGTGATCGATGACGATGTAGTTGCCGGCGCCGCCCGGCTGCGAGTGCCGGTAGGCGGTGCCGGCAGCGGAGGCGAGTACGGGGGCGCCGTCGGTGGCACCGCCGTCGGCGCGGATGAAGTCCAGTGCCTGGCGCACCTCACTGCTGTGGTGGCTGTAGGTCCACTCTTGACCACACGGAAACGGCGCCTTGAAAGCGGGGGCGGCCTGTGCGGGCGACGCACTCAGGGAAAGGCCCGCGGCCACCAGGCACACCGCGAGAATCGCGGCGAGTCCTGCTCGAGGTGCAGCTCTGGTCATGACGCGACGCTCCTGCCGGACGACCGGTGATGCCGGTGTTGCACTTCGACGCCGCGAGTCTGGCGACCTGTCCCGACAGCTGTCAATAGGGTTGTGCGTGTTACGGCGCCGTGGAAGCGGGCGTTCCCGCGGGTCAACCGGTGTCCGCTTGACCACTGTCGCGGCCGTCGATTTCATACGAGGATGACTATCAATCGTCGTACTCTGCTCGGTCGGGTCGCCCTGGTCGGCACCGCTGTTGCGGCCGGTGGGCTACTTGCCCCCGACTCGGCCCGGGCCGCCTCCTGGAAGAAGCGCCTCACCGGTGCCGACCTGGACACCAACCATCGGTGGCAGGTCGCCGGCACCGACCTCGGCATCCCCTACGTGTTGGAGAACGGCTCCATCGGATACCTCTTCGGAGATACCTTCAACACCCCGTGGCCGGAGGGTCCGCCGGTGCCGAACGACTGGCGCTCGCCGGTGATGCTGCGCTCCCACGCCCATCCGGCTGCTGCCGACGGCGTGATCTTTGACAGCGCGGCTGGAGTCGCCGGTGACGGACGGGCCCCGGAGCTGATGCACAACGGTCACCTGGGTATCGGTATCGACGGCCTCTGGGAGGTGACCGTCATCCCCAACGACGGCATCAGTTTCCCGGAGACCGGCCGGCAGGTGATTTCGTACATGAGCATCGAGTACTGGACGCCACCCGGACAACCCGGACCCCACTGGCGGTCGCGCTACGCCGGGCTGGCCTTCAGTGACAACGGCAACGGGTTCGTTCGCACTCCGCTGAAGTGGTGGAACGACGGTACCAACACCGACCCGTACCAGATGTGGACGATGCAGCGCGACGGCGACTGGGTGTACGTCTTCTCCGTGCGCCCGGGGCGCCAGGACGGCCCGATGATGCTTCGTCGGGTCCGCTGGGACCAGCTCTTCTATCCCGAGTCGTACCAGGGCTGGGGTTGGAACGGCAGCGACTGGGGCTGGGGACGGCCCTGCACGCCGATCCTCACCGGCTCGTTCGGGGAGCCGTCGGTCCGGCGGCTCGCCGACGGTACCTGGGTGATGTCGTACCTCAACTGCGTCACTGGTTGCATCGTCACCCGTACGGCTGGCGGGCCGGACCAGGCCTGGACGGCGGAGAAGGTGCAGATTTTCCCGTGGCAGGA
>NZ_JABZED010000011.1:0-186 GCF_013416675.1 Salinispora sp. H7-4 | reverse complement strand
GTTGTTGTCGCGGAGTGCCGGCCCGGTCACGAATGGCCGGTGTTGTGGCCTGTCCTCCGTACCTGCCCGAATACCACCATCGGCGGTGCCCGAACGAGGAATCGACGCGCCCACCGACCGTTCCGCGTTGCTGCCAGCCGACTGCCAGCGACCAAGGCCGGTGACCGTCTCGAGGAAGGGACCACA
>NZ_JABZED010000010.1:744-1056 GCF_013416675.1 Salinispora sp. H7-4 | reverse complement strand
GACGCCACTCCCGGCTCGGACAGCAATCCCCGATCACCTACGAGAAGACCACCCGGCCAGCAGCAGCTACGCTGCCCCTGGCCGCATAAACCCGTGTCCAGGATCAGGGGTCAAGCCCCATCGTCGTGCGTCGTGCGTCGTGCGGTGTGGGGACGTCCGCCCGTGGTCAGCGCCGAGCCGCTCGAGGACGTCGGAGACGTCCGGTGCTTGGAGGGGTTTGGCGATGTAGTACGTGTCGGTGACGTCTTCGCTGGAGTGCCCAAGCTGTGCTGTGGCGCTTTTGGTGTCTGCTTCTTCCTTGATGAGGGTGGC
>NZ_JABZED010000010.1:0-694 GCF_013416675.1 Salinispora sp. H7-4 | reverse complement strand
CACGGTCTTGCGGAAGGTGTGGGGGGTGACCCAGGCGAGGTCGGTGTCTGCGCGGGCTTGGCGCCATTGCCGGCGAACGTTGTTGGGTGATAGCCAGGTGCCGCGTCGAGAGGCGAAGATCGCGTTGTGAGGGTTGTCAGCGGCGATGACCTTGCGGGCTAGGAGCATGCCGACGGCGAATCGGGGCAGGGTGATCATTCGGTAGCCGGCGTCGCTTTTGGTCCAGGGCTGTCGGAAGAAGCCTTTGCCTTTGACGAAGACCAGTGTGCCGCAGATCGTCAGTGTGGGACGTTCGGCGGCCAGGTTCAGGTCTTCCCAGCGTAGGGCGAGTATCTCCCCGATGCGGGCCCCGGTGGCGAGCATG
This sequence comes from Salinispora sp. H7-4, assembly GCF_013416675.1. NCBI lineage: Bacteria > Bacillati > Actinomycetota > Actinomycetes > Micromonosporales > Micromonosporaceae > Salinispora > Salinispora sp. H7-4. The sequence continues at coordinate 330 of NZ_JABZED010000010.1, read as the reverse complement.
AGGTCGACGATGTCGGCTAGGTCGCCGGTGTGCCGCGGTCCGGGTTTGCCGGGTACTGGTTGCTGCCATTGGCGAATTGCTGCCCGGACGGTTTGGAGGTTTTGGTCGGTGAGGGCGACGACCTTACGGCGAGGCTTGCGGATTCGGCTGGTGTCGCGGACTGGGTTGGTTGGGATCGCGCCGTGACGTACGGCCAGAGCGAACATCTGGCCTAGTACGGCAGTCGCCGTTCGTGAGGTGACCTCGGGTCCCGCGGGAACGAGGACGGCCACCGCATGATCGTCTGTGTGTTGTGGACACAACATCAGACCTTGCGGTGGCCGAGAGCCA
>NZ_JABZED010000009.1:0-75269 GCF_013416675.1 Salinispora sp. H7-4 | reverse complement strand
CTGGCCGGAACTGTTGGCGCCCCAGGCCAGCATGGTGCCGGTGGAGGTCACTGCCAGACTGTGGCCCTGGCCGGCGGCGACGGCGGTGATCGTGGTGTCGGCCGGCAGGTCCACTGTTACGGGGGTGCTGCTGTTGGTGGTGGTCCCGTCGCCTAACTGGTCATCGGCGTTGTCGCCCCAGGCCAGGCCGGTACCGGGTGGGCTTGCTGCCGCCGACGGAACGCTCTGCGCGAGCACGGGTGCCGCGCCGACCGAGGTTATGCCCAGCACGATCGCGACCATCAGCGGCACCGCGAACAGCCCCCGCAGACTCGCGGGCCGGAGCCAGCTTCTTCTCACGTCCGCGACCGTGCCGGTCCAGATACTCTCCACCTACCCCTACCCCTCTGACTTCCTGCCACCGGCCGTGTTCGACCACGGCCTGTACAACGACTCCAGCCGGCCGCAGGTCTCGACTGCGTCGGTGAGGTCGGCGCGGGTGGGGTTGGCACGGTAGAGGCCAGCGTCGTAGCGGCCGCTCAGCGCGGGGCTGCGACCGGGCGGGTGCGGAGCTACTGGGGACCGGGCAGCATCCGGTGCAGGGCACGGCGGTCGACCTTGCCGGTGGAACTGAGCGGCACTTCGGGCAGCACCAGCCAGCGGGCCGGGATCATGTAGCCGGGCAGCCGTCCGCCGAGCGCCATGTTCAGCCGCCGCGGCAGTGTGCCCGGCGAGTCGCCGCCCGCGGCCAGGACGAACCCGACCAGCATTGAGTTGGGGCCAGACCCGACCTTTTCCACGAACGCGGTGTCGACGAGCCCAGTGGCCAGGACCGCGGATTCGACCTCCTCCAGCTCGATCCGGAAGCCCCACAGCTTGATTTGGCGGTCGAGCCGGCCGAGCACCTCGTAGTCGCCGTCGGGCCGGAGGCGGGCCAGGTCGCCGGTGCGGTAAATGGTTTCGCCGGTGTCGGGATCGGTGACGAATCGTGGCGCGGTAAGGTCGGGCCGGCGCAGATAGCCGAGTGCGACGCCGGGGCCGCCGACGCACAGCTCGCCAGTCCCGCCCGGCGGTACGGGGCGCAGGTTCTCGTCGAGGATCCGCAGCGTGGTCTGCTGCAACGGCCGGCCGATCGGGATTCGGTCCACATCGGAGAGGCTCGCCTCGGTGCAGTCGAAGTAGGCGGCGAATGTGGTGGTCTCCGTTGGGCCGTACCCGTTGACGATCCGGCCGGGCGCGCCGGCGGTGAGGACTCGGCGGACCGCGGTCAGGTCCAGTTGCTCACCACCGACGACGAGGTTACGCAGCGGGGCGAGCGCGGCCGGTCGTTCCCGGGCGATCAGGTGGAACAACGACGTGGTGAGAAACATGGTGGTGATGCCCGCCGAGGTCAGCAGTGCGTTCCACTGGGTGAACGTCACGTCGGTCAGCGCCGGGAAGACCACCACGGTGCCGCCGGCTACCAGCGTGTTCCACACCTCGAACGTGGCGGCGTCGAACGCGGGGTTGGCCGCGTGCGCGACCCGGTCACCGGGCGCGATGGTGCAAAATAGCGGGTTGACAGCGAGTCGCCGTACCGCGCGGTGCGGCACCACCACGCCCTTCGGCGCGCCGGTGGATCCGGACGTGTACATGACGTAGATCGGGTCGTCTGGGGCGGTCGCCGGCGGCGGTGCGTTTCCGGCGGACGCGGCGTCCCGGTGCGCGACCAGGCGCAGGCCGCGGGTGACGGGCGTGCCGTCGGCAGCGCCGGCCGGCTGCAGAATCGCGGCGATCTTGGCCTGGCCGAGGATCGAGGTGATCCGGTCCGGCGGGGCGTCCGCGTCCAGGCACAGGTAGGCCGCGCCGGTCCGGGTGACGGCCAGCATCGCGATCACCAGGTCGACGGAACGATTCATTCGCAGGCCGACAATGTCTCCGGCGCCGACGCCGCTATTGGCCAGGTCGACCGCGAGCGCGCCGGCCGCCGACCACAGGCCGGCGTACGTGAGCGTGTCCCCGGTCGTCGCGTCCGTCACGGCCGGCGCGTTCGGGCGCGCCGCGACCTGCGCCTCCACCAGGTCGTGGACACCGTCGCCGCGCGCGCTGCGCGGGCGCTGATCGGTCCATATCCTGCCGATGTGGTCGAGGCACTCCACGCGGCTGCCGGTGAACCCGGTCTCGCGCCAGCCGTCCGGTGGCGCTGTGCCGTCAGCCGGCCAGATCGAGTACTGCTCCTCATCGTTGACCACCACGAGGTGTGTCATCGCGCACCCCCGTTCAGAAGTCGGACAATCTCCTCCGCGAGCCCGTCCACTGTTGCCGTGTGGTGCACTCCACTGCCGTGGTGTACGGCGAATCGCAGCCGCCCATCGCGCAGCTCTCCGGCAATGTCGAGCAGGTATGGCCAGCGGCCCTCCGGGTCCTGGGCAGTGCCGGACGGGTGTGTCGACGGCCGCAGGATCCGGGCGGCCGGCTGCCGGTCCCAGGAACCGATCTCGCCCAGGTAGTTGAAGCTGACCTGCGGCCCGGCCGATCGCACCTGTTCCTCCCGGACCGCCGGATCGGGGTGTGCGTGGGTGAGGAGGCCGTGCCCGAGCCCGTGCATCGGCACCGCCCCGATCTGTACGCGCAGCTCGCCGGCGAGCCGTGGCAGGGATGATGGGTGGCCCAGGCGCAGACGGAGCGGGTAGAAGTACTGAAACCAGCCGACTGTCCGCGTCACGTCGACGTCGTGACCGGGCGGCCCGCTGCGGCCCGGCGCGGCCAGTGCGAAGGTCACCTCGTCCCCGCCCTGCCACCCGGCGATCGTGACGGCGGTGGCGGCCAGCAGTAGGTCGCTGAGGCCGGCGCCGGCTGCGCGTGCCTCCGCGGCAAGGCGCGCGGTGACGTCGGCGGTGAGGACCCGGTGCACTCCGGTCCGTGAGCCGAACCGCACGGCGGTGCCGGGTCGGTCGACTGGCAGGTTCTCGGCGCGGGCCTGCGCGCGCCAGAATGCGCGCTGGCCGGTCAGCTCCGGGGCGGTGGCCGCCGCGCTGAGCAGGCGCGCCCATGCGGCGTACGGCAGCGACGGCGGCGCCGGCCGGGCAGCGGGGTCGAGCACGTCGGCGAGGTCGTTCATGAGTAGCGTGCGGGAGAAGCCGTCGACCAGCAGGTGATGGCAGATGAGGAGCAGCCGGTCAGGCTGCCCGCCGGGCATCCGGAAGTGGACGGCCCGCATCGGCGCTGCCGACAGGGACAGGCCTCGCTGTGCGGTATCCGCGATGTCAGCGGCGAGCCGGTCTGCTTCTTCCGCGTCGGCATCGCGTAGGTCGTGCGTGTCGAATGGTACCGGCCCGGTGTCCGGGATGCTGAGCTGCCGCCGCTGTCCGGCGCCGTCGGGGACCAGGCGCAGCCGTAGCGCGTCGTGCCGTCGGGTCAGGGCGTTCACCGCCCCGGACAGCTCGGTTGCGGTCACGGGCCGGACCAGTTCCGCATGGTAGGGATGGTTGAAGTGCCCGGGATGGCTCAGGTGCGGCAGGATCTCGGTCAAAAACCACGCCTGCGCCGGGGTCGGCGGCACATCACCCGTGACCACCGTCTCCCGTCCCTGGGGGTGACGGCGTTCCAGGGTGGCGAGTCCGGCGACGGTGGGGTGGCGCAGCAGGTCGCCCGGGGAGAGGGGCAGCCCGGCGGCGGCCGTCTCGGCGATCACCTGGACCACCTGCATGGAGTCGCCGCCGAGCTGGAAGAAGTTGTCGTCTGCGCCGATCCGGTCCACCCCGAGCACCCGCGCCCAGACGCCGGCCAGAAGTGTCTCCGTTGGAGTGCCCGGCGCCCGGTAGGCGGCCGCCGCGGGTGCCGCCAGGACCGTGCGGATCCCGTCTGGTATCGGCGCAAAACGGCTGATCGGCTGGTCCGCACCGCTCGCCATCCGATCCAGCAACCCGATCAGGTCATCCGCCCACGCGGTCACGTCCGGCTCGTCGAGGTGGCCGGCGAACCGGCATACGCCGGCCATATCGCCACCCGCGCCGACCGTGACGGTCACGAACAGGTCCATGTCGGTACGCCCGGCCGGCGCCGGATCGAGCCGGAACCGTGCCCCGCCGCCGTGCCGTTCCGCAACCGGAGCGTCGAGCAGGCTCAGCATGGTCTGGAACAGCGGGTTGTGCCGGTCCCCGCGGGTCGCGCGCAGGGCCCGGACCACGTCCCCGAACGGCACGTCCGCGTTTGCCTGGGCTCCGCCGACGGCGTGGTGGGCGCGACGCAGCAGCTCCCGGACTGTCGGGTCGCCGTCCAGGTCGAGCCGCAGCGCCTGCGGGTTGTAGAAGCAGCCGACCACCCGGGCCAGTTCCGGTCGGGTACGCGTGCTCGCCGGCACGCCGACGATCATGGTGTCCTGCCCGTTGGTGCGCCGCAGCGCCAGGCTAGCCGCGGTGAGCAGCGCGGCGTACCGTGTCACCCGCTCTGCCCGCAGCAGCCCGAACAGCGCGGGGGTCCGGCTGGCCGACAGCTGCAGCGGCACCTGCCCGCCCGGCCCGGACTCGGCCCGGGCCCGTCGCGCCGGCAGCGTGGACAGCGGTGGCGCGCCGCGCAGCGTATTCGTCCAGTACGTCAGTCCGCGTTCCCGGTCCGCGGCACGCTCCGCGGCGCAGTGCTCCCCGAACTGGTGGCCAGTGTCGACGGACGTGCGGTGCCGGCCGGCGACCGCGTCGTCGTACGCCGCGGCCAGGTCGTCGAGGACGATTGTCACCGAAGTCGCGTCGAAGACGATATGGTGCACGGCTGCCAGCAGCACGGTCTCCCGATCGCTGAGCTGGACGGCGTGCAGCGCCACCGGCGGCCCGTTGGTCAGGTCGAAGGTCCGGATCCCGTGCTCGGCCGTGAGCCTGTCGAACGTGGTGTCACGCTCCGGCGCCGGCAACCCGGACAGGTCGGTCCAGGCGAGGGTGTCGTGCAGGTCGTCGCGGACCACCTGCGCCGGACCCTCCTCGACGATGACGGTGCGCAGCGCGCCGTGTCGGTCCAGCACCGCCCGGATCGCAGTCTCCAATGCCTGCCGGTCGAGCGGGCCGGCGATCCGGATCGCGAACGGCACCGTGTACGCCGGGTGACGTGGCGTCAGCGTCTCCAGCAGCCACAGCCGTTCCTGAGCGTGGGACAGCGGCCAGGACGCTGCCGATACCGCCGGGCGTTCCTCGGCGTTCTGCCGGCGTCGGCGCAGCCGCAGCCGTTGCAGGAACAGCCGCTGCTGTTCTGGGGTCAGCCCGGCCAGCTGCGCGGCGAGAGGATCGCTCATCGGTCCGCCAGCAGCCGCGCGCGCACCCGGGTGAGGAAGTCGGCCACCGCCCGGCCACTGGAGACCCGGTGGTCGAAGACCGCGGTCAGCGTCATCGGACGGCCGGGCAACGAGGTGTCCGCGCCGACGCCGACTGCGAGCGTCTGGTCCTGGTTGATCCGCGGCTGGAATTGCAGGATGTTCTGCCCGGACAAGTCGCTGACCGTGACGGTGGCACCGGCGACATCGTCCGCGTGGAGGCCACGATCGTGGTAGGCGGCGAGCAGGTCGAGCAGCTCCAGCGTGATCTGTTCCGGATCGAGCCGGTCCGCGTGCTTGACGACCGGCACTCGCAGGCCGTGCCCAGCGTCCACCGCCACACCGACGTTGATGTCGGTGTACTGCTCCACGTGGTCACCGGCGAACCGCGCGTTCAGTCCGGGGAACTCGATCAGGGCGCCGGCCAGCGCGTGAATGATCAGTGCCAGCGGCAGTGGTGGCACGTTGCCCCTGGTCGGGGCCCGGTCGAGCGCGTCCGCGCCGAAGGCGACGGTGAGTGCGCTGGCGAGTGCGGCGCCGCCCGCGTGCAGGCGGGCAATCTCGGTTTGTTTGGCCGGGCCGATCGGCGCACGCCGCACTGCGGGCCCAGTTTGCGTCAGCTCCTCAGCGGTCCGGCGGACGATGGCGCCGGTGACGAGGCCGCGTTCCTGGAACAGGTCCGCGCTCAGGTCGAGTCGTCTCAGTTCGCGCAGGCCCTCGGCGGAGAAGCGCGGCCCGCTCACGGTGGGTGCCGTCTCGCCGTCGGCCGGTCCGCTCACGGTCGGTGCCGTCTCGCCAGAGCCCCGTGCGGTCGCGGTCAGCTCGTCCAGCGAGGGGAAGAGCAGCGCGAGCGGCGCGCCAGTGGGAACCACGTCGCCTTCGGCGGCGAGCTGGCGTAGGTACCCGGGGCCGGGCGACTCGATGACGGTGACCGCCTTGGTCGACTCGACCTCGATCAGGTCGTCGCCGGCGGAGACCTGCTCGCCGTCGGCGACCAGCCAGCGGAGCACTTCGGCGGCGTCGTCGTTCGGGTTCTGTTTTGGCAGAGTCACTTCAGCCGGCACCGTGCAGCACCTCCAGCGTGGCGGTGACGACCGAGTCGGCCGTGGGTAGGACCGCCCCTTCCAGCGAAGGGGCGGCCGGGATCGGAACCGGCGCGGCGGCGACCCGCGCTAGCCGGGGTCTCCCGGGGACCGGGCGCTCGGCGAGCTGGGCCAGGACCTCGGCACCGAAACTGGCGAAGCCCTGCCCCTCCTCGGCGACCACGATCGCGCGACTGCCGGCCAGCAGGGGGCGCAGCGGGCCAAGGTCGAACGGGAAGATCTGGGCGGGGCAGAGGACCTGGGCGAGGACGTCGTGTTCGGCAAAGAGCCGGTCGGCAGCGGTGAGTAGCTCGTCGAGCATCCCGCCGTAGCCGATGAGCGTGACGTCGGCGGTGGTGTCGTCCGGGGCCACCCGCACGGTCGGCAGGGTGTCCGCGGTCTGCCAGGCGATGAACCCGTCCGGCAGGCTCGCACCGAGCCGGCGGCCGTAGAGCAGCTTGTTCTCCAGCACGACCGCAGGGTCACTGTCCCCGTCGAGCAGTCCACGGTAGATGGTAAGTGGGTCGAGCAGGCTGTGCAGTGCGGCGACTCGCAGGCCGGGGACACCGACGAGGTGCCGGTCGAGCGTTTGGCTGTGGGTAGGCCCGTAGCCGCGATGTCCGCCCATCGGGGTGCGCAGGACCAGGCGGCCGGGTCCGCTGGTGCCGTAGACCGTATGCAGCTTCGCTGCCTGGTTGATCAGCTGATCGGCGGCGAGCAACACGAAGTCGCCGAACATGATCTCCACGAGCGCGCGCCGTCCGCCGAGCGCGAGCCCGGTGCCGATTCCGACGATCGCGGCCTCGGAGATCGGCGTGTTGCGAACCCGGCCGGGGAACAGCGTGCTCAGCCCGGCCGTGGCCTTGAATGCGCCACCGTACGGATCCTCGACGTCCTCGCCGAGCAGGAGTACTCCCGGGTCCGTGTCGAGTAGCGCCTTGAGGCCATCGCGTAGCGCGGTGACCACCCGCCGGCCATCGGTGGCGGCCACCTGGTGGAAGCACGCCGGCTCCGGGTCGGCCGTCCGGGGCAGCAGCACGTTCGGGTCCGGTATCGGCGAGGCTCGGGCGGTCTCCACCGCCTGCTCGACCCGCTCGCGCGCGGCCCGGTCCAGCGCGGCGATGGTCTCCCCGCCCTGGTCCAGCGCGCGGCGTAGCGGGTCACGGAGCCATCTCGCGGCGATCTGCGCGGGGTCGCGGTGGTCGTCGCCCTTGGAGTGCGGGGCCAACCGGTACGTGTCGATGATCAGCATCGCCGGCCCCGCACCGGAGCGGACCTTGTGGGTGGCGTGCGCTGCGGCGGCGGACAGCGCGGCCGGATCCGCGGTGCCGGTTTCCACGACTGGGATGCCGAACGCCTCCGCGCGCCCGGCGGCGGTGCCGGCGGTGGTGGTGCGGGTGTCGGTCGACTGCGCGACGCCGTTGCGCTCCAGGACCAGCAGCAGCGGCAGGTGCCAGAGCGCGGCCAGGTTCATCGTCTCGTAGAGCACGCCCTCGCCGAGCGTGCCGTCGCCGATGAGCGCGACCGCGATCCCGGGGGAGGCGTCGAGCCCGTGCGCCATGCCGGCGCCGGCGGCGATCGGCACCAGGCCGCCGAGGATACCGCCCGAGTAGAAGCCGTCCCGGTGCAGGTGCTGGCTGCCGCCGAGGCCGCGGCAGGCTCCATCGCGCCGGCCCATGATCTCGGCGAACAGCCCTTCCAGGTCGTGCCCGGCGCCGAGATAGTGCCCGTGGCAGCGGTGGTTGGAGAAGACGGTGTCGTCCGGGATCAGGATCTCGCCCAGCGTGGCGCCGACCAACTCCTGGCCGATGCAACAGTGCACGGTACCGGAGAGTTCACCGTCGGCGAAGAGTTCGAGCAACCGCTCCTCGGCTCGTCGAATCAGCAACGCCCGCTGCAGCAGCGGTGTGGCGGGAAGGTCGGTCTCGAGCGCCGGCTGGAGCGGTGCGGTCACCGGTCCCGCCCTCACCGCTCCGGCTTCGTGGCGACGAACGTGACGACCAGCGGCAGCGGGTCACCGGGGAGCCGCCAGTACCCGTCCTCGCTCTGCGCCATCGAGGGGAATCGTTGCCGCATGTCGAACGGTAGCTCCCGGAGCCGGTCGATGCGCAGGCCGGCGTTGATGAGCGCGGTCGCCAGGCTGCCGACGGACCACCGCCAGAAGTACTCGGTGTGCGGCTCGACCGGCTTGAGATCGGCATAGGTCTTCGCGACCTCCATCCGATTCGGACCGTCCTGGAACAACGAGTAGGTGAGGCGCAGCTCTCCGTCAGTCTCGGTGAACAGCGGTAGCACCGGGTGGATTTCCACGATGCACACCTTGCCGCCGGGTTTCAGATAGGAAGCGGCGATTTCGGCCCACCGGTCCAGGTCGTGCATGAACACGAGTGCGCCGTAGCTGGTGAAGACGATGTCGAACTTCTCGTCCAGCGTCTTGGGTAGCTCGAAGATGTCGCTGCGGATGAACCTGGTGTCCAGCCCCAACTCGGCCGCGATCGCACCAGCGTTCTCGATCGCCTCGTCGGACAGGTCGACGCCGGTGGCTCGGGCGCCGAGTCGGCTCCACGACATCGTATCCAGGCCGAAATGGCATTGCAGATGCAGCAGCGATTTGCCGGTGACGTCACCGACTTCCTCGATTTCTATTCTCTGTACCGTGTTGCGGCCGTTCTTGAAAGCCTCGACGCCATAGAATTCGGTGTCGAGATGCTCCTTTGCGCGTAGATTCCAACCATTTCTGTTGGCACTTACGCACTCTTCGATGGAAGGGGTGACAATCGCGTCGGAAGTGGTCATAAAATGATCACCTTCGCTGGTCGCGGCTCGTGTCCAACGCAATCTAACTGGCCGGCCTGAGCTCGTCAATAGCGTCCGGATGGCCCGATTTTTATGCTGTTGCAGCGGCTCTGTCGGCGATGTCGGCGCATGCCGGACAGGGAATAGCGCATCCTCTATGTCAATTCTTCGAAAAATTCTGTGACCTCGCCCCGCCCCTTTCGCGGGTTCGGTATTCATGCCATACTTCCCGACGTAGTGCACTCGATCATCGAATTTTTTCGTGCTATAGGTTTCCCGCTGGTCACACATTCGGGGGATTAAATGATCGACGATGCGGCTGAGGTTGACGACGTGGGCCTTCTTTCGGTGTCGCCCGCTCAGGAATCGATGTGGTTCGCCCTGCAGCTCACTCCGGACCCGGCCTACCACGTGCCGTATCGGGTCCAACTGGACGGCCCGCTCGACGCCGGCGCGCTGCGCGCCGCCCTCGGCGACCTGGTCGCGCAGCACGACGCGCTGCGGGCCTCGTTCCCGCGCACCGGCACCGAGCTGCGGCAACGGGTCCGGTCGACCGGCGCGTTCACCCTGCGCGTCACCGATCTCGTCGCGCTACCGCCCGGCGCCGCGACGACGCGCGCGGAGGAGTTGGCCCGGGAACCGTTCGACCTGGCGGGCGGCCCGCTGCTACGAGCCGAGCTGCTGCGGCTGGCACCGGACCGGCACGAGCTGATCCTGGTCGTCCATCACCTCGTCTTCGACGGCGGGTCGGCGCGGGTGTTCTTCGCCCAACTCGCCGAGGCGTACGCGGCCCGCGCCGCCCACCGTATACCGGAGCTGCCGCAGCAACCCGTGGCGTACCCGGACCTGATCGACGCCCAGCGCATCCGCCCCAGCGGCGTCGACCTCGCGTACTGGCGAAACCGCCTGCGCGACATGCCACCACCCCTGGCTCTCCCCGGCTCGCCGGCCCCGGGCACCCCGGACGGGCTGCACCGCGTACGCCTCACCCCCGACCTGGCCGACCGGGTCCGAGTCACCGGTCGTCGACATCGGTGCACCTCTTTCATGACCATGCTCGCCGCATTTGCGGTGCTGCTGCGCACACACACCGGCCGCACCGACGTGGTGATCGGGTCACCGGCCGCGGATCGTCGGCGCCCGGAGACCGCGCACGCGATCGGCCTGTTCGTCAACATGCTGCCGTTGCGCGTGACGATGACCGACGCTCCGGCCTTCGCGGATGTTCTCGCCGGGGTACGGGACGCGGTGCTGGACGGATTCGGTCATCAGGTCCCGGTCGAGGACATCATCCGGGAGACGAGTCCCGCCCGCAGCGGACACAGCCCCCTCTTCCAGGCCGTGTTCTGGCTGCATCCGGCGCAGGCTGAGCCGCCGACCCTCGGCGACTGCCGCACCACGGTGGAGGAGATCTTCACCGGCGCCGCCAAGTACGACCTGACGCTCGGCGTCCGCGAGACCCCGAATGGCACGGTCTGCGACTTCTTCTACCGGGGAACGGTGCTGGATCCGGCCGGGGCTGACCGGCTCGCCAACGCGTACGTGCAGCTCCTCGCCGCCCTGACGGACCCGGACGCGGTCCTCCCGAGCCTGCCCCCACCGGCCTTGACGGCTGCGACGGCCACGGCTGCGACGGCCACGGCTGCGACGGCCACGGCCAGGCCGATCGCGGAGTCGGCCAGATTGCTTGCCGGCCGGATCGCCGAGGTCTGGCGCGAGGTGCTGGACGTACCGGTTGTCGGCTCGCAGGACAACTTCTTCGACCTGGGCGGCCACTCCCGGTTGATGCTGCGCGTGCAGGGCTTGCTCGCCGAGCGGCTCGGTACCGACGTGTCCATGCTGGACCTCTTCGACCACCCGACCGTCGCCGCGCTCGCCGGTCACCTGGCCGCCACCGCACCACCAGAGACGTCCGGCGACGATCCGGCGGAGCGCCGGCGCGCCGGCGCGCTCCGCCTCCGACAGGCGAAGGGGCGACCGGAATGAGCAAGCCTGCGAGCGAACCAGCGACTCGGCGCCGACCACGGCGTGGCCGCAGCGTCGAGGTGAGTCCGGCATGACGCGAACCTCGAGCCGGCTGGGTACGTTCGTGGCGCTCTGGTTGGCCGAGCTGGTGTCGCTGACCGGCACCGCGATGACCGGCTTCGCGCTCGGCGTCTGGGTCTACCGTACGACCGGATCGGCCGCCCAGTTCGCCGGCATCGTAGCCGTGCTCTACCTCCCGCAGGTGCTAGTAACGCTGGTCGGCGGCGTGCTCGCCGACCGGTACAGCCGGCGCCGGTTGATCCTGCTCGCCAACGCCGGTGGCGCTGCCGTGCTGGCCGTGCTGGCGGTGCTGGTGATGGCGGACGCGCTGAGTGTGGCGTTGGTCTACACGGTTACGTTCCTGGTCGCCACCTGCGCTGCCATCCAGTACCCGGCGTTCGCATCGTCCGTACCGCAACTGGTCCCAGAACGTCTGCTGCCCCGCGCCAACAGCATGGTGCAGATGGCGACCGCGTCCTCCCGTCTGCTCGCCCCGGCGTTGGCGGCCCTGTTGATCCCAGTCGTGGAGATTCTCGGCGTGGTCCTCATCGACCTGGCCACGTTCGCCGCGATGGTCGTCGTCCTGGCGGTGATCCGGATCCCACAGCCGGCCGCGACCGGGCAGGCCACCGGCGTCCGCCGGATCATCGGCGACATCGGCGCCGGATGGGCCTACATCTCCCGCCAACGTGGTCTGCTGATTTTGCTCGGCTTCTTCTCGGTAGCCAACATTGCCGCCGGATTCACGCTCGCGTTGTTGCCTCCGCTGGTCCTGGAGTTCGGCACGCAGGGCGACCTCGGCCTCATCCTCTCTGCCGAGGGCCTGGGCTGGCTCGTCGGCGCCATCCTGATGATCATTTGGGGTGGACCGCGCCGTCGCGTCCACGGTGTGCTCGGCGCCGGCATCGTCTTCGGCGTCGGCATTGCGGTCCTCGGCGTGCGCGCCGCAGTCCCGGTCGTCCTGGCCGGCGTGCTCGTCTACGCCCTGGCCCTGCCGGTGATCAACGCCTGTAACGCGACAATCTGGCAGGCCAAGGTGCCGGCCGACATGCTCGGCCGAGCGTTCGCGATGCTCCGGGTGGTGGCACTCGCCTCGGTACCGGTCTCCGCGCTCACCGCCGGAGTCCTGGCCGACGCGGTCTTCACACCGCTGCTCGGTGAGGAGCGCGGCATCGCCGGTCTGCTGATCACCGTCGGGTTGCTGCCGATCGTGGCTGGGGTCGCCGCGTACTTCTCCCGCCACGTCCGTGGCCTCGACCGCGAGCCGGCTCCGGCAGCGGGCGTGGGAACGAGCTGATGACGAACCCGCCGGACGAGCTCACCAACCTGGAGATCGCGGTGATTGGTATGGCCGGTCGCTTCCCGGGTGCACCGGACTGCACGCGTCTGTGGGAGACAGTTCTGGCCGGACGCGAGCGGATCACCCGCATCCGGTCGGATGGGCCCGGCCACGTTGCGGCCTGGGGACGGTTGGACGACATCGACCGATTCGATGCGGCCTACTTCGGATACTCGCCGCGGGATGCCGCACTACTCGATCCGCAGCAGCGGATCTTCCTGGAGGTTGCGCAGCACGCGCTGGAGCACGCCGGCCACCACAACGGTGGCCGTGCCCGGGTCGGCGTCTACGCGGGCAGCAGCATCAGCACGTACCTGCTGCGCAATCTGCTGGGCGGCACCACCAACGCCGGCTACGGTGAACTGATCATTGCCAATGACAAGGACATGCTGGCATCCCGGGTCTCCTATCACCTCAACCTCACCGGGCCCAGCGTGGCCGTGCAGACGGCCTGCTCGACCTCGCTGGTCGCGGTGCACATGGCGGGGCAGGCGCTGTTGGCCGGCGAGTGTGAGATCGCGATCGCCGGCGGAGTCTCCGTCCAGCCACCGCAGGGCGGGTACCACCCCGAGCCTGGCGGGGTACTGTCTCCGCGTGGGGTCTGCCGGCCGTTCGACGCCACGGCCGACGGCATGGTCCCTGGCAGCGGCACGGCCGCCGTGGTGCTCAAGCCGTTGATCGACGCGGTTCGTGACCGCGACACCGTGTACGCGGTGCTCGCGGCCACTGCGGTCAACAACGACGGTGGTGACAAGGTCGGCTTCACCGCGCCCCGAATTGACGGGCAGGCTGAGATGATCCGGACGGCGCAACGCCTGGCCGGCATCGATGTCACCCGGATCAGGTACGTCGAGGCACACGGCACCGCCACACCGCTCGGCGACCCGATCGAGGTCGCGGCGCTGACTCGGGCGTTCCGTGCCGCTACCGACCGGACCGGGTTCTGCGCGCTCGGGTCAGTCAAGGCACTGATCGGTCACCTGGATGCGGCGGCCGGTGTCACCGGTCTGATCAAGACGGTGCTCGCGCTCCGCGCTGGCGTGCTGCCACCGAGCCCGTACCTCGGCACGATCAACCCGGAGCTGTCCCTTGCGGACAGCCCGTTCTACCTACCCCGGGCCCCGCAGCCGTGGCCGGGTGACGGGCCACGGGTCGCGGCTGTCAGTTCGATCGGCATGGGTGGGACGAACGCGCACGCGATCCTGCGGCAGGCACCCGTGCCGCCGGCCCCGGTGGGCCGGCGGCGCCGATGGCACGCGGTCGCGGTCTCCGCCCGGTCGAGGAAGGCGCTGGACCGGATGCGCGCCGACCTGGCCGACCGGTTGACGCCCGGCGCCGACCTGGCCGACGTGGCGTTCACGTTGCAGACTGGGCGGCCGCGGAATGCCTACCGCGCGGTGGTGGTGGCGCAGGACCCGGCCGGTGCCGTCGAGGCGCTCCGGAACGGCGGGCGGCAGGCACACGAGCCGCCCGGCGACGTACCCGTGATGTTTCTGTTCCCGGGACAGGGTGCGCAGCGTCCGCGGATGGGACATGGGCTGTACCAGTCGGAACCGGTCTTTCGGGCCGCGGTGGACGAGGTCGCCGGGCTGGCCCGCGCGCACGGCGTGCCGTTGCTGGAGCTTCTGTTCGATGACACACCGAAGGCCGCAGCACGCCTGACGGACACCAAGATCGCGCAACCCGCGCTGTTCGCCGTGGAGTACGCGCTGGCGCGCCTGCTCAATTCGTGGGGGATCAGGCCGGCCGCGATGCTCGGGCACAGCGTCGGTGAGTACGTGGCCGCCGCGCTGGCGGGCACCTTCTCACTGGCCGACGCGGTGGCGCTGGTGGTGACACGCGGGCGGCTGATGGCGGGCCTGCGGCCTGGGACGATGCTCGCCGTAGCCGTCGCCGCGGACGAGCTACCGACGCTGCCCGCCGGCGTCTGGCTGGCAGCGGACAACGCGCCGGGCAGTTGCGTCGTGGCGGGCGAACCCGGCCCGGTCGACGCGTACGCGCAACAACTGGCTCGCGACGCGGTCCCGACCCGGCGGCTCGCGGTCTCGCACGCGTTTCACACGCCGATGGTCGCGCCCGCATTGACCGAGCTGGCCGAGGCAGTGTCCGCGGTGCAGGCGCGCCCACCGGAAGTCCCGTTCGTATCGTGCCGGACCGGGCGGTGGATCACCGCGGCGGAGGCCACTGACCCGGGCTACTGGGCTGGGCAGGCCGCCGATCCGGTGCGGTTTCGGCCGGGGCTTCGCACGCTACCGGATGGCATCCTCCTTGAGGTTGGGCCAGGTACGGGGCTGGTCGGCTTTGTCACCGACCGCACGGCGTTGCCCACGCTCGGCCGCTCGGCTCCCGGTGCCGAGCCGGATGGTGAGGAGAAAGCCCTGGTCACCGCGCTCGGCCGACTCTGGCTGGCCGGCGCCGCCATCGACTGGACGACCTTCCACGGCCGCACTGCCGGCAGGGTGGCGCTGCCTGGATATCCGTTCGCATCGGACCGGCACTGGGTTGCACCCGGCCTTCATTCCGAGGCTCCTCGCCCGGCTGGTTCCGACCCGGTGGATCTCTCCGCCGATTCCGACCTGGCGGACCTCCGGGCCGCGTCAGCCGACGACGTGACGGTCCGGCTGCGGCGGGTCTTCGCGGAGCTGCTGGGCATCGCCGAGGTCGGCGACCACGACGACTTCTTCGAGCTCGGCGGCACGTCGTTCCTGGCCACCCGGGTTGTCGCCGTGGTCAACGACGAGTTCGCGGTGCGCCTGACCTCCGGGGACCTCTTCGACGCGCCGACCGTCGACACCCTGGCCGAGCGGGTCTGGCGGCAGCTCACCGAAGGAGACGATGAATTGCTCGAGGAGATCAGGCGGCTGTCGCCGCAGGAGGTCCGCGCGGCACTAGAGACTGTCGGGACACCTGGCGACCGCCCCCTGGGCCCCGCCTCGCGCCCCCCGGAGTGTCCCGAGCGCCACTTGGGCGACGATGACGGCCGGGGCTGAGTTCGCCGCCACCCGGCACCTCGTGCCGTTCGGCGAGCGGTGGGCGATCTGGCGGTGGGTGGCGCTGCGCGGTGCGGGGATGCCGGTCGACTGGCTCGCCCGGCTGAGCCGCCCCGGGGTCGCGACCATGGGCGAGGAGGAGTTCGCTCGGGCAAGCGCTGAACTCGCGGCGGACCTACGGGCGCTCGCGGCCGAGCCGGCGCTGCGGGAGGCGATCACCTGGCAGAACCGGCACGCGCTGCGGACCGGGGTGGACGTGATGCTGGCCTCGCCGGGGCGTCGTTCCTCAAAATTCCGGCAGAAGGAGGCGTTGGTCGCCCGCTACCTGCAACGCTACTGCGCGAAGAACGACACGATCGGCTTCTTCGGGCCGGTCGGCTGGGCCACCGTTCGCGATGACGGGCCGGCCATCACGATCCGCCCGGGATCAGGTCTGGTCGCGGAACGGACGGCATATCTTGAGGGCTGGTGTGCGGACGAGATCGCGGCCGTGATCGCCGCGGACGAGGAGCTGTGGCCGTGGCTGGCGCCGCGGATCCCGCCGTTCCTGCGCCTGGACGGCGATCAGCTGCACCGACCGCTCGCCCCGCCGCTGATGCTCCGGCCGGACGAGGCCGCGGTCCTAGCCCGCTGCGACGGCGTGACCCCGGCGCACGCGATCGCCTCCGCGCTCGCCGGTCACGGCTTCGACAGGCCCAGGGAGGTCGTCGAGGTGCTCTACCGGCTGGCCACCGCCCACCGGATTGTCTGGGGCCCGCAGATCGCCGCCGACGATCCCGACCCGATCCGCGCGCTGCGAGACCTGCTGCGTCCCCTGCCGGCCGGGCCGTCGCGGCAGCATGCAGAATCCATTGTGGATGAGCTGGTCGAACGGTACCGAGCGGTCGCCGCAGCGACCGGTGACCCGGATCGACTCGGCGCCGCGCTCGCCGCACTGGAGGAGTGGTTCACCGAGATCACCGGCAGGGCCGCCACCCGCAACCACGGCCGGTTGTACGCCGGCCGCACGCTTGTCTATGAAGACTGCCGCCGTGACCTCGCCGCCGAGCTTGGTCCGGAGCTGCTGGCTGGCCTCGCACCGCCGCTGGAATTGTTGCTCACCTCTGCCCGCTGGTTCACCGAGCGCGCACTGGCGCTCTACCGTCGAGAGCTGCTCGCGCTGTACAGTCGACTCGCCGCGCGGCACGGCCCTGAGGTGCCGTTCGAGAACCTCTGGCTATCCGCCCAGGACCTGGTCTTCCGGGACGCCGGCGATGCGTTCGATTTCCTCGCCTCCGAGGTCCGGCAGCGGTGGGCCACCGTGCTCGCCACCGCGCCCGGCCCCGACTACGCGTCCGCCGACCTCCGCGATGCCGTCGCCCGCGCCTTCGCCACCACCGTCACCACGCCCGGCGTGACCCGGTACTGCTGCCCCGACGTGATGATCGACGCGACGAGTGTCGACGCGATCCGCGCCGACGAGCACCGGTTCGTTCTCGGCGAGCTACACGCCGGATTCAACACGCTGACCTCCGCGTTCTTCGCCCGCCAGCACCCGGCTCCGCACGAGTTGGCCGACGCGGTCGAGCATGATTTGCCGGACCCGCAGATCGTCGCGGTCTTCTCCCGCGAGGTGCCGTCCCGCATGATGCGGGGCCTGGTCGCCCCCCGCGACCTACGCATCCTCTACGCCCAGGACAGCTGCGGGGTGCCGCCCGAGGTGGCGGTGCCGGTGAGCTCGCTGGTCGCTACGCGTGCCGACGACAAGCTGATGATCTCCAGCCGGGACGGCCGGATCATGTTCGAGAGCATGGTCTTCTTCGGTGAGCTGGTCATGGTCCGGGCCCATCGCGCGTTCGGCCTGTCCACACCCGCCCCGCACACACCCCGGCTGACCATCGATCGGCTCGTCGTCAATCGCGAGACGTGGCGTTTCGCCCCGCGCGACCTGGCCTTCGCCTGGATCGCGGGTGAACACGAACGACTGGGGTCCGCGCGACGCTGGCGAGAGGAGCGGGACCTTCCCCGCCACGTCTTCGTCCGCACTGCCCGCGACGCCAAGCCGCTTTACGCCGACTTCGACTCACCGGTGCTGATCGACCTGCTCAGCCGCGCCGTCCGGCGTGCTGCCGACGATGGTCAAGACGTGACGATCAGTGAGATGCTCCCGGCCCCGAACCGCACCTGGCTGCCGGACGCGCAGGGCCGCCGATACACGAGCGAGCTACGCCTGGTCGCCATCGCCCGCCCGTGAAGGCGATCGGCACAACATCGGCGCCGTTCACGGTGGGCTGGGCGGCTGATTCGGATGTCAGGCGAGCCGAGCCGCGAACTCCGGCACCGTGGGGGCATCGAAGATCCAACGAGCAGGGACGTCCACTCCGAACGCCTCGCTGACCCGTAGCGCGACCGACAATGCGAACAGTGAATGCCCGCCCAGCTCGAAGAAGTCTCGGTCGCCGGTCGCCAGTTCGCGCTCCTCGTCCGGTCCGCAGCCGAGTACGTCGGCCCAGATAGCGGCGATCCGGCCTCGTATCCCCTGATCGTCGGGGTCCTCGTCGACCGGCGGCGCGGCCGCGACCAGCCCGGCCAGCGCGACCGGATCGATGCCACCGGCACCGGTACGTGGCAGCCGGGGCGCGACCACCACCCCGCCGAGGGACTGCCGGCCGGTCGATGTTGCGCGGGTGCGGCGCAGCAGGAGCGCGGGCGCGATCGTGGCACCCGGTGCGGGCACCACCACCGCCACTCGTCGGCCGTCGACTGTGGTGACGGCCGCGTCCGCCACGTCCGGCTCGGCCGTCACGGCGTCGGCCGGTGACGCCGGCAGCTCCAGGTCGCCCTCCGGTGAGACCCGGGCGACCTCGTCCCCGAGGAACACCCGTGCGCCGCGCCGGTCTCCGAATGGGTCCGGGCGGAACCGGTCAGCGGTACGCACCGGATCTCCCGCGTAGCCGATCGCCAGTCCCGCGCCGGTCAGGCACAGCCGTCCGCTGTGCCCGGCAGGCATGAGCCGTCCCAGGTCGTCAACCAGGTAAGCCCCGCCGCTGCCGAGGGTCTTCGCGGTGCGAGTAGGCGTCGTGCAGTTCACCGGGTAGCCCGCCTCGACCGGGCCGGCGAGGCATTGCACGGGGAACGGGAGCCGGACCTGGTCACGTCCGGCGACCACGGCGGCTCGCAGCCGCGAACCGTGTGTCGCCGCCCAGAATCCCAGCTCCGCGACGTCCGCACCGCCGGCGAAGGCCACCATGGTCCGCGTCCTCGCGGTACCCGTCTGCAGGACCGCACCGGAGGACAGTGCGGAACAGACCTCCAGCAGCCAGGCTGCCGGTCCGGCCGCGCGCCACGCCACGACATCGGCTGGTGTGAGCCCGGACAGCGTGGCGGCGCGCCCGGCGAGTTCCGCGAGGACGGACCGGGGAAGGACGACCGGCGCGGGCGGGGAGCCGTCACCCGCCGCGTCAAGCAGCACGGCTGCGGCGGTCGCCCGGACCACGCTCGGCAGTACCGGCACGTCCGGCGCAGCATCGGGATCCACCGTGGTTAGGTGTGCTGGCCACTGGCCGGACGGGTCCGAGCCGGCCAGCAGCACTGTGGCACCGGCCCGATCGGCCAGCGCGGCTCGTCGCCCCGGTGGCGTCTCCGGGTCGAGCAGCAGGCAGGCCGCACCGGTCCTCAGGATCCCGAGCAGCCCGGCTGCGGTACTCGGCGTCGCCTCGGCGTGCAACGCCACCACGGTGCCCGCGACGCAGCCGACCGCGCCGAGAGCACCGGCCACCCGCCACGCCCTGCGGTCCAGCTCGGCCCAGATGACCTCGCCCGTGCCTGCGTCCACCGCGACTGCGTGCGGTGTGGCGCTCGCTCGCTCCGCGACAACCGTGCTCACGTCCGGATGCCCGTGCCCGGCAGCCGGCCTGATCACCGCACGTGCCACCTGTCCCGCCGGCAGCGCCGCAAGGTCCGCGAGCGGCCGGTCCGGGTCGGCGGCGATCGCGGTCACGATCTCGTGCAGATGCTCGGCGTAGCCGGCGATCGTCCCGGCCGGGAACCGGGATTCGTCGTGCAGCAGCTTCAGCAGGACCGCGCGCTCTGCGAAGACCTGGAGAACCAGCGGATAGTTCGGTTGGCGCAACACCCGAAACCGCCGCCTCGTCCAGGCGTCTCCCTGGGCCCGCAGGGCCGCGTCGAGCAGGAAGTTCTCGAAGACCACGAGCGTGTCGAACAGGCGCTCGCCGGCTGCGGCGCGCTGGATCTCCATCAGCGACGCGTGCTGATGGTCGCGGACCTGTACGGCCTGGCCGCGCAGCGCGACGATCAGCTCCCGAACGGTCGACGAGGCGCCGACCCGGGCCCGTACCGGCAGGGTGTTGAGCATCAGGCCGATCATCGTGTCCGATCCGGGAACGGTGTTCCGCCGCACCGACCGTACCGCTCCGAAGACGACGTCCTCCCGGCCGTGACAGCGGCCGAGTAGCACGGCCCAGGCCGCCTGCATCACCGTGTTGAGCGTACCGCCGCACTCATGCGCGACCTCGCGCAACCGCTCGGACAGTTCCTCCGTCAATTGCAGGTCGTGCTCGGTGTGCTGGATACCGGAGGTCTCCCGCCGATCCCCGGCGATCAACGTCGGGCCCGGCAGATTGCTCAGCGTCGCCCGCCAGAAGTCGCGCTCGGCCGTATCATCCCGCGTGGACAGCCAGTCGATGAACGCGCGATAGGGCACGGCCGACGGCAGGTCAGGGACCGTGCCGGTCCGCAGCGCGTCGTACGTCGCGAAGACCTCCCGCAGGAGCAGCAGCAGCGACCGCCCGTCCAGCACCGAGTGGTGGAATGTGAGCAGGAACCGCACCGCACCCGCCTTCCGCTGGACGGCACCACGCACCAGCGGTAGTCGATCCACCCGGAATCCGTGCGCCCGATCGGTACGCAGAAACCACTCCCAGTCCCCGGTTACCACGGTGATCGGGAACGGCATCGGCGGATACAACTCCTGACGCACCTCGCCGTCCCCGCCGATCCGGAAGGCGGTCCGCAGGGCGCCGTGCCGGTCCGCTGCCCGCTGCCATGCCGCGCCGAAAGTGTCGACGTCCAGATCAGACTCCAGGTCGCACTCCAGCTGTATGACGTCGAGGCTCGGCCCGTCCGCGAGCGGGTTGTCCGCGACGATGCCCAACTGCATGGGCGAGAGGGAATAGGTGTCGATCGGGCCGTCGGTCATGGCGGTCCTCCCGGGCGCGAAAGTCTGCGCCAAGAGTACGTATCGATCCTCATGATCGGCATGGCAGGACTTCCGTCGCTCGGCCGCCCCCCAGCTTGCTTCACCCGCAGCCGGCGTGAGCCCGAACGCCTCGTGCGGGGTGGTGTGTGGCGGTGCGGTGATCTCGGGCTGTCACGGTCGGTTGTTGCTCAGCTACGGTGGATGCGGCGGGGTGGTGGTGTGGGGAGGCGGGATGCGGCAAGGCCGACGTCCGTCGCTGACATTGCAGCTGTCTTTGCTGGTGGCGGCGATTCTGTTGGAGGTGGTGGCGAACTTCGCGGCGAACGCAGCTGCGAGTTCCCGTTTCGCTGCCGTGGTGCAGACTTTCTCTGGGCCCGTGCTGATCGTGTTGTTGGTGGTGGTGATCGCTGGGGACGCGGTGGTGTTGTGGTGGGAGAGTCCTCGTGGTGCTCGGCCGGTGTGGGACGGTGATCGGTGTCCGTTCCCCGGTTTGGGGGCGTTCACCGAGCAGGACGCCGCGGTGTTTTTCGGCCGGGAGCAGGTGACCAGGGACCTGGTTCGGCGTCTGCATGTGCTTACCGGACAGCCGGCGGCCCGTTTCGTGTGTGTGACGGGAGCTTCGGGTAGCGGTAAGTCGTCGCTGGTGCACGCGGGGGTGGTGCCGCGTTTGCGGGGGCATCGGTGGCATGTGTTGCCGTCGGTTGTTCCGGCGGGGGAGCCGTTGGGACGGTTGGCGGCGGTGGCGGCGACGCTGACCGGTGGGCAGCGGCACACTGCGCTGCGTGCGATGTGGGCTGATCAGGATGGGGTGGCGCAGAGCATCGCGGCGTGGCGGGCGAAGACGGGAAACCGGTTCGGCCGGGCGCTGCTGATTGTTGATCAGCTTGAGGAGCTGGTCACGTTGTCCGGCCCGGCCGAGCGGAAGCTGTTCGTCGACCAGATCGCTGCCGCGCTCGCTGCGGACCGTCGGTTGTGGGTGTTGGCCACGCTGCGGGTCGAGTTTCTGGCGGACCTCCTAGCGGGTGAGCACGCTGAGCTGTTCGCCGGGCCGGTGGCTGTTGGGGCGATGCGTCCCGCTGATCTGGTGGAGGTGATTGAGCAGCCTGCCCGGCTGGCGGGGGTGAGTTTCGAGGCGGGGTTGGTCACCGAGATCGTGGAGGAGACCGGGACGCCGGATGCGTTGCCGCTGTTGGCGTACCTGTTGCAGGAGATGTACCTGACCGTTGGTACGGGCCGGGTGGTGACCCGGCAGATGTATCAGGCATCGGGTGGGGTTGCGGGGGCGCTGGCCCGGCAGGCGGACACCGTCCTCGCTGAGCTGCGCATTCAGTACGACCCGGAGGTGATTCTGTCGACGCTGCTGCGGCTGGTGTCGATGGATGGGGCGGAGCCCACCCGGCGTCGCGTCCCGGTGGCTGAGCTGTCGGCGCAGCAGCGTCAGATCGTGGAGGTTTTTACCCAGGCCCGGCTGCTGACCTCCGACGTCAACGACGGCCGGCCGGTGGTGCAGGTGGCGCATGAGGCGTTGTTCCGTCAGTGGGCGCCGCTGCGCCAGCAGGTCGAGACGAGGGCCGTGCATCTGAAACGGCGCGCTGAACTGGAACGCTGGGCGGGTGACTGGCAACGCTCCGGGCGCAGCCCCGACTATCTGCTCACCGGGGATCGGCTGGTGCTGGCAGGGCAGTGGTTGGAGGCGATGAGTTCGGCCGGGCAGGACACGCCGGCCGCTCGTGGGCTGGTCGAGGCGTCTCGGCGGCGGGACACGGCGTTCCTGCAGAGGGTGTCGGAGTCAGTCGGCCACTACGCGTTGACCAATGTTGACCGGTTCCCGGAACTGACCGTACTCCTGACCACCGCGGCGTTGACCGAGTGCCCCGTCACCCCGGTCGCCCGACGGGCGCTGATGTCCGCGTTGGCGTCCAGCCACATTGAGGCCGTGCTGACCGGGCACACCGACGTCGTACGAGGGGTTGCCTGGGCGCCCGACGGGCGCAGCATCGCGACTGCCTCCCGCGACGGCACCGCCCGGTTGTGGGATGCCGACACCGCGATGGTGACCCACGTGCTGCATGGCCACACCGGCATGGTCGAGGCCATCGCCTTCTCCCCGGACTGCACCATGGTTGCTACCGCGTCGCGGGACACCACCATCCGAGTCTGGGAGACGGCCACCGCCACCCCGATCACGGTATTGACCTGCGGCGACCACGCCCGCAGCGTGGCCTGGTCCCCAGACGGCACCGCCCTGGCCGGGACCAGCCGCGACCACCTCACCCACCTGTGGGACACCGCCACCTGGACGGAGCGGAGCACCCTGACCGGCCACGCGGGCGATGTGTGGGGTGTTGACTGGGCACCGGACTCGTCCCGCCTGGCCACCGCCGCCCACGACCGCACGGTCATCGTCTGGGACGCGGCCACCGGCCAACCTGCCGTCACGCTGCGTGGCCACCTCGACCTCGTCGAAGCCGTCGCCTTCTCACCCGACGGCCACTGGATCGCCACCGGATCGACCGACCGCACCGTGCGCATCTGGGACGCCCACAGCGGCAGCCAACACCGATGCATCGGCGGCCACCGCGACGCGATCTGGTCGCTCACCTGGGCCTCCGACGGTGAACGGCTCACCCTCGCCGCCGGCGACGGCACCATCCGAGTGTGGGATGTGACCCGGCTGCACGAGGTCGCCGAGCTACGCGGGCACGAACACACTGCCTGGAGCGTCGCGGTCAGCCCGGACGGCACCCGGGTCCTCAGCGGCTCCGCCGACCACACCGCAAGGCTCTGGACCCTGCACCCCCGCGGCGCCGAGCAGGTCCAACTCGCCGGGCACAACGCGGCGGTCACCGCCCTCACCGCCGCCAACGGCGGCATCGTGACCGGATCCGCCGACGACAGTGTGCGCCGCTGGCACCCCGACCGCCGCGCACCCGCCACTTCCCACGCGCTGCCGGCGGCGGTGGTCGCGCTCGCCGGCACGCCGACCGACGCCACGCTCGCCGTCGCCGTGCAGGACGGATCGACGTACCTTCTCGACGCTGGCGGCGCCCGCCGGCTGCTCGCCGGCACGGGGGAGTGTGAATCCCTGGCCTTCTCCCCGGACGGTAGCCGCCTCGCCGCCGGCGCCAAGGACAACACCATCCGCGTCTTCGACGTGCGCACCCGCACCCTGGTGGGCATCCTGTCCGGACACGCTGACTGGATCGGCGCGCTCGCCTGGTCGCCCAGTGGCCGGTATCTCGCCTCCGGCTCCGACGACCGCACCGTGCGCATCTGGGACATGCACCATCCCAGCACCAGCACCGTCCTGGCCGGGCACCAGAACTACGTCGACGGGGTGGCCTGGGCGCCAGACGAACAACACCTCGCCAGTTGCTCCGCCGACTGGACCATCCGCGTCTGGAACCTGACCGACCACACCCCGGTGCGCGAGCTCACCGGCCACGACCGGCGAGTACGCGCCGTCGCCTACTCACCCGACGGTCGATACCTGGCCTCCGGTGCCGACGACCGCACCGTACGCCGCTGGGACACCCACACCAACTACGAAGGCGACGTCATCGGAGTCCACCGCGACGCCGTCACCTGCCTGGCCTGGCTACCCGACGGCAACCACGTCGTCACCGGCTCAACCGACGCCACCACCCGAATCTGGCCCACCGAGGTCGACCTCGACGCACTCCTGCACGCCGCACGCCACCGAGTCGTCCGGACCCTCACCCCCGACGAACGCGCCGCCCACCGCCTTCCGGCAGCAGAGTAGCTACAAGACCTGCTCCACCTCACGGACCTGCTCACCCACCAGGAACTCCGCCGGATTCACCCCCAACCGCTCCCGCTGCGGCGAGGCCCAATAGTCGGCGTTAGCCTCCGCGAACGACTGACC
This sequence comes from Salinispora sp. H7-4, assembly GCF_013416675.1. Classification (NCBI taxonomy): domain Bacteria; kingdom Bacillati; phylum Actinomycetota; class Actinomycetes; order Micromonosporales; family Micromonosporaceae; genus Salinispora; species Salinispora sp. H7-4. The sequence goes on along the minus strand of NZ_JABZED010000009.1, from coordinate 50,697 downwards.
TCCCTCGTAGGAAACCACCCAAATATGGGCGTTCGCGTCGCGGTCCACCCACGAACCGTGCACCTCAAAACCGAATTCCCGTCGCAACGGAACAATCAACCTCCGCCACGCATCAACCCACTCATCCAACCGACCCACCCGCACCAGATACGTACGAACCTGAACTGTCCTCACCGCGCCCACACCCCTCCCGGTACGACAACATGCCACCACGACGCCGCTTACTGTATGGCCAGGACTTTCAGAAAAGCGCAGGCCAGTGCCGATTTCGATCGCAGGCGAGTCGACCGATGCCCCAATTTCCCCAGGTGATTGAACGAATCCGACTTCAATGCCCGGATGGCGACCCGTTACTGGATCGGGGTCAACCGCGAGAAGGCGTTCACGTAGTCGTACGCTGCGTCTGGTCCCCGTAACAAAATGTGACGGCCGACCGTATAACTTAGCCGTTGTGCGTCAGCGTGAGCAGCTTGGGAACGTCGACCACACCCGCGCCGCTCGTCGTGGGAAGCGAAAGCGCCGATCCGTTAGGCCGCTCTGCAGAGAGCTCGGTGCCGAACCGCGGACGTCGCTGGGTGTCGCTCGCCTTACTGGCGCAGACCCGCGGTGGTGGGTGGGCCTGCCGTCGGTCAGCGGACGGCCGCACCGGTCGAGTCGAAGCGGTCCGCCACGTAGTTCAGCATGCTGATCAGCTCCTGTGCGCCCACCGCGTGCCCGGCCGGACGTGGCCCGTCGATCGGCAGGGAGCCGGCATGTGCCCACTCCAGCCGTCCGTCGGGGCCGACCCGGCTCCTGGCCCGGCCCTGAGTGTCCGGGTGCAGGCAGTACGGAACGTCCAGCAGGCCACGCTGGAAGGCGATGTGCAGGGCGGTGCCCAGGTCCGGGTCGAGTGACCGGACCACGTCGATCATCGTGCGGGCCTCCTCGTACAGCCCGGACTCCGACGGCGTCCAAGGGTGGCGGCCGGCGGCCCGCATCTGTTGGGAACACCGGACCTCGCGCTCGGCCCGCTCCACGGCCGCGACGTTGTCGGCGATGTCAGGGATTCGGACCGACTCCATGACGGTCTTGACGATGAGCCGCTCGGCGCCACCGAAGACAGCGATCCGGGCGCTTTCCTCGAGCAGGGCGGAGGAGCCGGTCCGGGTCCGGGGGAAGACGCCCATGTACGTGTACAGGACGACGTGGACGTCAAGGTCCGGCAGCAACTCACCGATCAGGCGCCGGAGGGCGGCCAGGGCCTCCAGGTCCTGTTCGGGCTGGGTCTGCTGGGCGTAACTCAGCGAGATGCTCGGCACCCCATGCTGGGCGAAGAACAGACCTTCCAGCACGGCGATGGCCACCAGCAGCGACGGCGGGCACATCTGCCCCAGCATGCAGCCGCCGAAGCTCTCCAGGTGGGCCGGTCGTTCCGGCGTCGACATCTCGGCCAGCCGGTCGCAGGCAGCAGCCCACTCGCTGACCGCGGACCGTAATGGGGTGCGGCCGTACGGTAGGCAGTAGGAGACCGGTCCACCCTCGGTGGCGTCCAGTCCGATCCGTGCCATGGCTTCGATGATGTGCCCGGGCCGCGCTGAGCCGTGCCGGATCTGGATCGGGAATCCGGGCCGGTACACCTCGGACAGCATGGACCTGGTGGTGTCGTCGGGATGGGTGCACAGCGGGTAGCCGTTGAGCCCGGTCCGGGTCCGCAGGGCGGTACGGGCGCTGTGCAGGTCGCCGACGCGGGTGTAGCTGTCGAGCGTGATCGTGCCGACCGTGGTTGCCCGGGCGTCCCGGACCGCGACCAGCCCCGCCCGCATGGCTGCCGGCTCGGCGAAGCCCATCCGGGGCTGGACGACCACCAGACCGTCACGCCGAGTGTTGTTCATCGCACCGGCGAAGCCCGTCCCCGGTGGTGCTGTCATCGCGCTCCTTCCAGTTGGCGGGCGGCGGCGGGAGTGGCGGCGGCGGCAGGGGCAGCGACGGCAGCGGGAGTGGCAGCGACAGCGGTACGGATCTCGGCGAGCAGCCGCATCAGCTCCGGCAGGTCGTCCTTCTCGAGGACGGCGGTCACCCCGGCGGCCTCCAGCGCGGGCGCGTGGACGGCGTTCGGGTTCCCGGCGGTGCCGAGCAGCCCGCCCACGATGATCGGCATCGCGTCGTGTCGGGAGTCGTGGCGCACCACCGCGGCCGCGCGGGCGGCATCGGCGTGGCCGTGCCCGTTGACCGAGCTGATCACCAGTGCGTCGGGTCGCAGCCGGACGCAGGTCTCGGTCAGCAGGTCGTCCGGGACGCACGGCCCGAGGTTGGTGACGTCGTGGCCGGCCTCCTCCAGGGCGAGTTGCAGGAATATGAGGTTCCAGGTGTGGGCGTCGGACGACGTGCCGGTAACCAGTACGTGCAGGCGGCGCAGGGTCATGCTGGTCGCCCACCGATCAGGGCGGCCAGCTCGGCCGGAGTACGGTGTTCGAACACGTCCACATAGGTCAGCTCGGCGTCGAACCGCCGGTACACCTTCGAGATCAGCCGGGTGGCCTTCAGGGAGTCCCCGCCCGCGTCGAAGAAGTCGTCGTTCACGCCGCACGGGGAGCCGAGGACGGCGGAGCACAGGTCGGCCAGCTCGGCGGCGACCGGGTCAACCTCGGGCGTGGCGGGCGCGGTCTCATTGCTGGAGATCATGCTGAGGTTCACCTTTCCGTTCGGGAGCAGCGGGAGCCGGTCGGCGATGCGCAGGGTCGCGGGTACGAGGTAGCTGGGCAACCGCCCGGCGAGCCAGGTGCGGATCGCGGCGGCTTCCGGGGCGGTGCCGGGGCCGAGCGGGACCACCCAGGCGGTGAGACCGCTCGGGCCGTCCGGGCCGGCAACCGGCGCCACGGCCGCGACGTGCAGCTGCGGGTGGGCGCAGAGAGCACGTTCCACCTCCTCGGGTTCGACGCGCAGTCCCCGGATCTTGAGCTGCCGGTCGCGGCGGCCCAGGTAGTCCAGCCCGCCGTCCGGCCGCTCGGCGACCAGGTCGCCGGTGCGGTAGTAGCGGCCGGTGCCGTCCGGGCCGGGACCGAACCGGGCGGCGGTCTCCTCCGGCTTGCCGGCGTAGCCGAGGCTGAGCGACGGCCCACCGACGAGCAGTTCGGCGGCGCCGTCCTGGTCCGGCAGGAGTATCTGTTGCACGTGGTCCAGGGGTGTGCCGATCGGGATCCGGTCGTCGGGCCCGATCCGCCGACCGAACCCGCCGCCCAGCTCGGCGGCGTGGGTGACGAGCACCGTCTCGGTCTGCCCGTACGTGTTGAGCAGCCGGATCCGGTCGGGGGCGCGCTCGCCCCAGGTCCGTACCTGGGGCGCCCGGACCTCCTCCCCACCGATGATCACCAGCCGGAGGTCGCCGAGCAGCGCCGCCGTCGCCTCCGGGGTCTCGTCGGCCTCGGCGAGGAATGCCACCAGCTCGTACCAGAAGGCCGTGGGCAGGTCGATGACGGTGATCCGGTGGCGCCGGACCGCGCTCAGCAGGGCGGGCACGGATCCGCTGGTCGCGGCCGGGTCGATGACGAGGGTGGCTCCGGACAGGAACGCCGACCAGATCTCCTCGCCGCTGGTGTCCCAGCTCAGTGCGGCAAAACTCAGCACCCGGTCGCCCGGGCCGGTGCCGCACCGCCTGATCAGCGAGGTGGCCGCCGCGTACAGGGCGCCCTGTGACACCCGGACGCCCTTGGGGTCGCCGGTGGAGCCGGAGGTGTGGATGACGTACACCGGGTCGTCGGGTTCCGTGACGCCGTCGTCCAGGCATTCGTCGGACCGCAGAGTCGCATCGATGTGCAGGAATTTCACAGCAAGGCTGTGCGGGAAGCCCATCAGGGCGTCGGACCGCCCGATGACTGTCCGGACACCGCTGCCCGCGATCATCCGTTCGAGGCGGGGAGCGGGTTGGGCCGCGTCGAGCGGCGTGTAGGCCGCGCCGATCCGGCCGAGCGCCAGCATGCAGAGCAGGCTCTGCCGAGTGCGTTCGGCGGCGACGCCGACCACCTCGCCGCGGCCGATCCCGTAGCGGCGCAGGGACACGGCGAGTATCCCCGCCTGGGACCACAGGTCGTGGTAGGTCAGGGTTCCATCCGGGTCGACGAGGGCGGGGGCACCGGGCCACAGCGCCGCCGAGCGCCGCAGCGCCGCGACGACGGTGCCGGGGTTCGGTCCAGGGTCGGTCACCGGCTCGGCGGCCGGGCCGGTGCGGGGGTAGGTCGCTGTCATGGTGTCCTTGGGTCGGAGGCGGTGGGGATCAATTCGTGGCGGCGTGCCGGCGTTGCCGGAGGCTCAGCGGCCGCATGTCGGTCCAGAGGGTCTCGATCCGGTCCAGGCAGGTCTGCTTGGGACCGCGGGTCCCCTCCTCCCGCCAGCCTTGTGGGGCCGGGCGGCTGGCCGGCCAGATCGAGTACTGCTCCTCGTCGTTGAGGACGACCTTGAACTGTTCGTCGGTGTCGACGTCGGACACGGCTTCGCCTTTCTCGGAGGTGACGCGGGAACGGTGGGGTGTCAGTGCCGGCGAACGCCGTCCGCCGTGCACAGTGCTTCCACGCAGGCGCTGACGACGGTCGGACAGCGGTCGGTGGTGAGCATGGTGGCGTGGATCCCCGGCAGGTGGATGGTCCGCGGCGCCGCGGACCGGCCCAGCAGCTTCCGCCACCCGGCCGCGTACGGGCCGTAGGCGGTGTGCGAGGTACCGGAGGGGCGTTCGGGCGCGGCGTCGGTGCATTCGGCCGAGACCATGAACCAGGTACGCACGTTCGACTCGTCCGGCAGCGGGAGTGGGCGGTACTCGGCGAAGGCCGCCAGCATCTGGCCGCAGGCGCGCATCGGCAGGGCGTCGCCGAGGCTGACCTCGCCGGCCGAGTACCCGGCGTCTTCCAGCAGCCGGGTCAGTTCGGCCCGCAGCCGGTCGCCTTCCGGGTCGTCGGCGGGCAGCCGGAGGATCCGCTCCGCGAGGTCCGCGCCGCGCAGGTAGCTGTCCCGGGCCGGCCGGTGCAGGTCGATGGTCCGGGCCACCTCGGGCAGGGTGGGCTCGAGCAGGATCAGCTGGACCGGTTCGCTGAGCCGGTCCAGCTGCCGCGCCAGCTCGAAGGCGATGGCGCCGCCGAGGGACCAGCCGACCACGACGTACGGGCCCTCGGGCTGCACCAGTCGCAGGTCGGCCAGATACCCGGCGGCCATGTCCTCGATGGTCTCCGCGGGTGCCTCCCGCCCGTCCATGCCGAGCGGCTGGAACGCGTGCACCGGGTGCGCCGTCGGCAGGGCGCGCGCCAGGGGCAGGTACCAGGCGACGCCGCCGCCGCTCGGGTGCACGCAGAACACCGGACGCCCGTCGCCCCCGGCACGTAGCGTCACCACCGTCCGCGTCGTGCCGGTGTGCCCGGCGCCGAAGACGGTGTCCAGCACCGGGGCGTCCGCATCGGCGCGGCTCCGCGCGATCGCGCGCATGGCCTGCCCACGGACGGTCGGTTGCTCGAAGACGTCCTTGGGCGAGATCTCCACCCCCGCCCGGCGGCAGGCACCGGAGAGCTGGATGACGGAGATCGACGTACCGCCGAGGTCGAAAAAGTTGTCCCCGATCCCGACCCGGTCGGTGCCCAGGACCGTGGACCACAACTCGGCCAGCAGCTGCTCGCCGGGGGTGCGTGGGGCCTGGTACCGGTCCTCGAGTTCCGGTCGTTCGGACGTCGGGCCGGGCAGCGCCCGGTGGTTGACCTTGCCGTGCGGCGTGAGGGGGAAGGCGTCGAGCACGACCCACTGGTTCGGCACCATGAACTCCGGCAGCTGCTCCGCGCAGAACCGGCGCAGCGCCGACACGGTGACCGGCGGGTGGTTCTCGGCCGGGATGAACCAGCCGACCAACTGCTCGTCGCGGACCAGCGCCACCGCGTTCTCCACCCCGGGGTGTTCGGCCATCCGGGCCTCGATCTCACCCAGCTCGACCCGGTAGCCGCGCAGCTTGACCTGGTCGTCGACCCGTCCGACGAAGTCGAGGAGCCCGTCGCTGCGCCACCGCACCAGGTCCCCGGTGCGGTACATCCGCGCCCCCGGCTCGCCGGCCGGATCGGGCAGGAACCGCTCGGCGGTGAGGGTGGGCCGGCCGAGGTAGCCGCGGGCGATGCCGTCGCCGCCGATGAACAGCTCCCCGACAGCCCCGACCGGAACCGCCTCGAGCCAGGCGTCGAGAACCTGGAGCCGGGTCTCGCCGAGCGGGCGGCCGAGCGGCAGTGGGCTGTCCGCGGCCAGCTCCCCGACATCGCGCACCGGGTGCACCACGCGCCCGATCACCGTCTCGGTCGGCCCGTAGTGATTGATGACCTCCGCGTCCGGGCGCAGCTCCAGCAGCTGCTGCACCAGAGCCGGGTCCAGCGTCTCGCCGCCGACGACCCAGCCGCGCGCCGCCGGTGGTACCTGCTGGCCGGTCCAGTGCCCGACCAGGTGGCGCAGGTGCGACGGGGTGAGCCGGATGTAGTCGTACGCCAGCGGCCCGGACAGTTCCTCGGCCAGCTCGGCCAGGGTCGCATCAGCTGACATCAGGGTGACGCCGCGACCGGACACCAGCGGCTCGAAGAGGGCCGACATGGTCAGGTCGAAGCCGACCGACGAGTGCGCCAGGGTGCCGCGCCGTCCGGCAGTCGGATAGTTCGCGGCCGCCCAGCAGAGGTAGCGCACGAACCCGATGTGCTCCACCGCGACGCCTTTCGGCTGCCCGGTCGACCCGGACGTGAAAATCGAGTAGGCCAGGCTGCGGGGGTCGACGGTCACCCCGGGGCGGTGGTCCGGCATCGTGGTGAGCCGGTCGGCCACCCGGTCCAGCGCCACCACCGGCACGCCGCCGAAGACCGCTGGCCCCGGTCGGCATCCGCCCTGCCCGGTGCGGGCCCCCGGTCGGCGCCCGCCCTGCCCGGTGCGGGTCAGGACCAGCGCGGGTGTCACCGTGCCGGCGATCCGGGTCAGCCGGGCCGTCGGGTAGCCCGGGTCCACCGGGATGAAGTAGCCCCCTGCCTTGAGGACGGCGAGCATCGCGACCACGAGCTCCGGGCTGCGGTCCAGCAGGAGCAGCACCGGTGTCTCCGGGCCGACCGGCGGTGCCCCCAGCGCCCCGGCGCGCAGGGCGTGGGCCAGGCGGTTCGCCTGGGCGTCGAGGCAGGCGAAGGTGAGGCTGCTGGCGCCGGTGCGCAGCGCGGTCCGCCCCGGGGTCCGGTCGGCCTGCGCCTCGACGAGCTGGTGCACCGTACGGTCGTCGCCGACGTGCTGCTCGGAGAGCCCCCACCGGGACGTGCGTACCGTGTCGCTCTCGGACGTGATGGCCAGGCGGGTGACCGCGATGTCCGGGGTGCGGACGGCTGCGGCGAGCAGATTGGTCAGCGAGGTCACGAGCCGTTCGGCGGTGCCGGGCAGATAGAGGTCGTCGGCGTACTCGAGGACGCCCTCCAGCGCCGAGCCGTCGTCCACCACGGTCAGGACGAGGTCGAACTTGCAGGTAGTGACCGGTACGGGTACGGGATCGAGGTCCACCTCGCCGGCGCTCCGGCCGGCCGGCTCCTGGCTGCTGAAGCTGTACATGATCCGGAACAGCGGCCCGCTGCCGGCGCCACGGTCGGCAACCAGATCCGCGAACGGGAGCTCCTGGTGGGCCAGGGCCTCCGCGGTCCGGGCGTGGGTGCGGCGCAGCAGTTCGTGGAATGTCGGTGCGCCGGACAGGTCACCCCGCAGGACCACCGTGTTGACCAGGCAGCCGACCAGGTTGTCCAGCCGCGGGTCGACGCGCCCGGACACGGTGCCGCCGAGCACGACGTCGTCGCCGCCGGTGATCCGGTACAGCAGGGTCTGCAGCGCCGAGAGCACCACGGTGGACACCGTGGTCCCGCACCGGCGGGCCAGCTCGCGGACGCCCTGGAACTGCCGCGGCGCCAGCGCGAACTCCACCGCGCCGCCACCGCCGCCGGGCGTGGTCGGGCGCGGGAGGTCGCCGGCCACCTCGGTGGCGACGGCGCCGGTCAGCTCGGTGCGCCAGAAATCCAGCTCCGCCGCGTACCGCCCGCGCTGCGCCGACCGGCGCTGCCAGACCGCGTGGTCGGCCTGCGCAAGGGCTGGCTCGCCGAGCTCGGGTTCACGGTGCCCGGTGTCGGCCGCGTACAGCTCGGTGAGGTCGCGCTGGATCAGGTCCATCGACCAGGCGTCAACCGCCACGTGGTGGGCGGTCAGCAGCAGGACGTGCTCCCGCTCGTCGAGGCGCCACAGCACGGCGCGCAGCGGGTGCTCGGTCGCGAGGGCGAAACCGAGGGCGGCTTCCGCCAGCAGGAGCTGCCCGAGGTCCGTGCCCGGTGCGGCATCGCGCTCGTCGAGCGTCGCGCCGCACCCAGCAGGGTCCGCGACCTGGACCGGCATCCCGTCCGGGCCGGGGTAGATCCGGGTACGCAGCATCTCGTGCCGGTCGACCACCCGGTTCAGCGCGCGGCGCAGCGCCCCGCGGTCCAGCGGGCCGATCAGCCGCAGCGCCAGCGGCACGTTGTAGACGCTCTCGCCGGCGGTCACCTGATCCGCCAGCCAGATCGATTCCTGCATCGGCGACAGCGGCAGCGGCTCCTCATCCCGGGGCACCGGGGTCAGGTTGACGGCCTCGTCATCGGTGGACGCCTCGACGGCGAGTTCCGCGGCGACGGCGGCGACGGTCGGGGCCGCCAGCAGCTGCCGCAGGGAGAAGCCGGTGCCGAACTCGTCGCGGATCCGGGAGAGGAGCCGGAAGGCGAGCAGCGAGTGGCCACCGAGGGCGAAGAAGTTGTCGCCGACCGCCACCTCCGGCAGGCCGAGCACCTCGGCGAAAGCGGTGCAGAGGAAGCGCTCCCGGTCGTCCCGCGGCGGGCGGGCGGTGCTGCGGGTGCCGTAGTCCGGCGCGGGCAGCGCGGTGCGGTCGAGCTTGCCGTTCGGCGTTGTGGGGAGGTCCGGCACCGGCACGATCGCCGCCGGGACCATGTAGTCGGGCAGCGTCCGGGAGAGCTCGGCGCGCAGCGCGTCGGGGTCGACCGGGCCGTCCGGGATCACGTACGCCACCAGTCGCAGGTCACCGGGCCGGTCCTCGCGGACGACCGCTGCGGCCCGGCGCACCGGACCGGCCTCGATCAGCGTCGTCTCGATCTCTCCGAGCTCGATCCGGAAGCCGCGGAGCTTCACCTGCTGGTCGGTGCGGCCCAGGTACTCCAGGTCGCCCACGGCGGACCAGCGGACCAGGTCGCCGGTGCGGTACATCCGGGTGCCGGGCGGGCCGAACGGGTCGGGCAAGAACCTCTCGGCGGTCAGACCGGGCCGGTTCCAGTACCCGCGGGCCAGCCCCTCTCCGGCGATGTGGAGTTCACCGGGGACCCCGATCGGGGCGGGACGCAGGTTCGCGTCGAGGACGTACACCTGGGTGTTGTCGATGGGCACGCCGACGGATCCGCGGCGGGTGCCGCCCTCGCTGGCCGGGCCGGTGGTAGACCAGATGGTGGTCTCCGTCGGTCCGTACATGTTGGTGACCTCGGCGCCGGCGTCGCGTAGCCGGCCGGCCAATTCGGCGGGCAGGGCCTCACCGCCGACCAGGACCCGAATTCCGGCCAGCGCCGGTCCGGAGAGCTCCGGTACGAGGGCCTGCCACAGGGTCGGTGTGGCCTGGGCCAGGGTAACCCGGTGGCGGCCGGCGAGGTCGATCAGTGCCGCCGGGTTGCGGGCGGTGTCCGCGTCGGCGAGCACGACACCGGCGCCGGAGCGCAGCGGCAGGTACAGCTCCAGGCCGGCGATGTCGAACGAGACGGTGGTGGTGGCCAGGACCCGGTCGTCGGTGGTGAGGGGGAACCGTTCGGCCATCGCCGCCAGGAAGTTGTCGAGCGCGGCCCTAGTGATCACCACGCCTTTCGGTCGGCCGGTCGATCCCGATGTGTAGATCACGTACGCGGCGTGCCCGGCGGGGACGGCGGGCAGCTCCGTGGCGGGATAGCCGCCGGTGTCGGTCTCCTCGAGGACCACGAGCCCGGTGCTGTCGTGCCGGCCGAGCCGCTCAGCCGTGGCGGTGTCGGTCACCACCAGCACCGGGCGGGCGTCGGACAGCAGGTAGGCGATCCGGTCGACCGGGAAGTCCGGGTCGATCGGCAGGTACGCGGCCCCGGCCTTCATGACGGCGAGCAGGGTGACGAGCAGGTCGGCGGACCGCGGGAGCAGCACGGCCACGAACGTCTCGGCGCCCGCGCCCCGCTCCATCAAGAGCCGGGCCAGCCGGTTCGCCCGCTCGTCGAGCTCGCGGTAGCTGAGCGTCGTGTCCCCCTCGATCACGGCGACCGCGCCGGGGGTGCGGCGGCACCACTGTTGGAAGCGTTCGCGCAACGACACGGCGGGCAGCGGCCGGGCGGTGTCGTTCCACGTGCGCAGGACGGTGTGCAGCCCGTCCGCGTCCAGCAGGTCCACCTCGGATACCAGCCGGTCGGGCGCGCCGGCCAGCCCGGCGAGCAGGCTGAGAAACTGGCCGGCCCGTTGTTCCGTGGCCGCCGGGGTGAACAGGTCCGCTGCGGCCACCAGGGTGACAGTGAGGCGATCACCGTCCTCCAGGACGCTCAGGTCCAGGTCGCATTTGGCGAGGGCCACGTCGACCGGCTGCTCGGTGCCGGTCACCTCGCCGAACGCCAGCGCCACGCCGGCCGGTTCGGTCCCGGCCATCGCCTGCACCAGCGGCTGGCTGCCCGCGATGCGGTCCCGGCGCAGCTCGCGGACGAGCCGGTCGAACGGGATCTGCGGGTGGGCGAAGTCGTTGCGCGAGCCGGCGACCGTACGGCCCAGCACCTCGTCGAAGGCGGGCCGGCCGGCCAGGTCCAGCCGGACCGGTACCACCCCGGCGAAGAGGCCGACCACCGATTCGAGGTCGGTACGCCCGCGACCGGCGACCGGTACGCCGACCGCGAAGTCGTCCTGGCCGGTGAGCCGGTGCAGGAACGTGCCGTACGCGGCGAGCAGCACGGTGAACGGTGTGGTGTCGTGGGCTGCGGCCAACCGGCGGACGGCCGCCGCGGTGGTGGCGGGCAGCTCCCGCCGGACGCTGTGCGCGCGCCAGTCCCGGTCTGCCGGGCGCTGCCGGTCGCCGGGAATCTCCAGGTCGGGCAGCCCGGCGAGCCGCTGCCGCCAGTACCCGAGCTGGTCGTCCAGTGCACCGGCGGCGAGGCGCCCGTGCTGCCAGGCGGCGACGTCACGGAAAGCCGGTGCCGTCCCGCCCGCCGGGAGTTCGCCGGCGTAGGCCCGGGCCAGGTCGGCGAGCAGCAGGCCGCCCGACCAGCCGTCCAGGACGATGTGGTGGACGGTGACGAGCAGGACGTGCTGCCGGGTGGAGACCCGGTGGAGACAGGCCCGCAGCAGCGGCCCGCGTGCCAGGTCGAAGGGCTGTTCGGCGACGGTACGCAGCGCCTGCGGCAGCTCGGCCTCGGTGACGTCGATGACTGGGAGCGCGACCGGTGCCGCGGGAGCGGTCTGCTGGACTGGTTCGCCGTCCGGCCGGAGCTGGAACACGGTGCGCAGCGCCTCGTGCCGGGCCGTCACCACGTCCAGCGCCGCACGCAGTGCGGCCACGTCGAGCGGGCCGGCCAGCCGGACGGTGAGCGGCACGTTGTACAGCGGCGTCCCCGGCCGCAGTTGTTCGGAGAACCAGATGCCGGCCTGTCCCGGCGCCAGCGGCACGGGTCCGGGCGGTTGGACCGGTAGGCCGCCGCTGTGCGCCGAGCCCTGGCGCAGCCGGGCGCCGGCGCGAGCGATCCGGGCCCGGACCGCCTCCAGGCGCGGGTCCGTCCCGGCGCGCGGCAGCTCTTCGATGGTCATGCAGTGCCTTCCTGCGTGTCGGCGACGAGGGCGGTCAGCACGGATTCGGCGACGGCGGCCACCGTCCGGGTGGCGTACAGCCCGGTCAGGGAGAACTCGATGTCGAAGCTCTCGCGGAGGCGGGCGACGAGCTGGGTCGCGCGCAGGGAGTGCCCGCCCAGGTGGAAGAAGTCGTCGAACACCCCCGGCGGGTCCGTCTGCAGGACCGCGGCGAACAGGTCCGCGACGAGCTGCTCCAGGTCATTGCGGGGTTCCGTGCGGCTGCTACCGCGCAGGCCGTGCTGCCGCGGATCGGGCAGGGCCGGCCGGTCCACCTTTCCCGCCGTGGTCAGCGGCAGCCGGTCGATTTCGACGAACAGGGTCGGGATCAGGTATGACGGGAGCGTCGCGGAGCAGAAGCGGCTGAGGGCGGCGGCGTCCAGGCGGTGCCCGGCCGCCGGCACCACGTAGCCGACCAGGACGCGTTCCGCGTCGGGATCGGGTGCGAGGTGGTCGACGACGACCGCCGTCTCCACACCGGGCGCCACCGCGAGCCGGGCCGCGACCTCACCCGGTTCCACCCGGTGGCCGCGGATCTGCACCTGGTCGTCGGCCCGACCCAGGAAGTCGAGGCGCCCGTCGGGCCGGGCCCGAACCAGATCGCCGCTGCGGTACATGCGTTCGCCGGGGACCACCGGGTCGGGCAGGAACCGCTCGGCGGTCAGCACGGGCCGCCCGAGGTACCCGCGGCTGAGGCACCCGCCGAGGTACAGCTCGCCGGTCGTGCCGGGTGGCACCGGCCGCAGGGCGTCGTCGAGCACGTGCACCCACGCGCCGTACCGGGGGCCGCCGATGCCGACGATCTCCGCCTGCGCCTCGGCCAGGGTGACGTCGACGGCGGTGGCGGTGATGGTCGCCTCGGTCGGGCCGTACGTGTTCACCAGCCGGCACCGCGGGGCCCACGCGAGCCAGCGTCGGGCGACGTCACCGGATACGGCCTCACCGCCGAGTACGAGCAGCCGGAGCCGGTCCGGCGGCGGCGCGTCGCCGCGGCGGTTGACGACGGCGGACCAGTAGGCGGGCGGCAGTTCCGCGACGGTCACGGCCATGCGTCGCAGCAGCTCCGGGAACTCCTCCGGCTGCCACAGCTCGTCCGGGCGCAGCACCACCGCGGCGCCGACCGTCAGTCCGGGTAGCAGTTGTTCGAGCGAGGCGTCGAACGAGTGGCTGGCGAACTGCAGGACGCGGTCGGCGGCGGTGAGCTCGTACGCCGCGGCCATTGCCCGGCAGTGCCGCGTCAGCATGCCGTGCAGCCCGATGACGGCCTTGGGGCGGCCGGACGTTCCCGAGGTGTAGATGAGGTACGCCGGCTGCTCGACGTCCACCGCGGGCAGCGGGGCCGCGCCGGCGTCCGGGCCGGTGACCGCGCCGACATCCGGGCCGGCGTCCGGACCGGTGACCGGGACCGGGACGATGCCGTCGGGCAGAGCCAGGCTGCCGTCGGGCAGGGGCAGGCAGCCGTCCACGACGGCGAACCTGGTCCCGGAGTCGCGCAGGAGTGCGCGTTTACGTTCGGCCGGCAGGACCGGGTCGACCGGCAGGAGGGCGCCGCCGGCCCGGAGTACCGCCAGCAGGGCGACCACCGAGTCGACCCCACGCGGCAGGTGCACGGCCACCGGCTGCTCCGGCCGCACGCCGAGGGCGACCAGCCGCCGGGCCAGGTTTCCGGCCCGCTCGGTCAGTTTCGCGTAGGTGAGCCGGTCCGCGCCGCAGACCACGGCGGTGGCCGAGGGGGTACGCGCCGCCTGCTCGGTGATCAGGACATGGATCGGGCGGTCCGGTTCGTCCGTGGGTGTCGGCGCGTCCCACGGGAGAACCTCGGGACCGCCACCGTCCAGTTCGCTCACCCGGATGTCCGGGTTGGCGGCTGTCTGTTCCAGCACGGCCAGGAAACGGACGGCCAGTTGCTCGGCCGCTGCGGTGGTGAACAGGTCGGTGGCGTACTCGATCGTCGCGCTCAACCCGCCGTCCGCGTCCAGTTCCAGGTCAGCGGTCAGGTCGGCCGAGGCGCTGAGCCGGGGGAGCGCGGCGTTACGGACAGTCAGGCCGGCGACGGCCACCGGCGTCCGGTCCACGTGTCGCACGTCGAACAGCACGGTGAACGGACTCTCGGCCGGCAGGTCGCCCCGGCGGCGTAGCTTGGCCAGCAGTCCCTCCACCGAGCAGCCGGGGACCGCCCGGCCCGGCGCCGACCGGACCCGGCCCCGGGAGTACCGGTGGGTGTCCAGATCGCCGGTGCGGACGGTCTCGATCAGCGACAGCATTGTCGGGTCCGTGGACAGGTCGACCGGGCGCGGGACGGTGTCGACGAAGAAGCCCGCGACGGACTCGCCGTCCGCGTGCAGGCGGTCGGCCAGCGGCGTGCCGACACAGGTGCGGGTGGCTCCGGTCCAGCGGGACAGCAGCGCGTGGAAGCAGGCCAGCAGGACCATGTTCGGGGTGGTCCGCGAGCTCGCGGCCAGTCGGCGCAGCGCCGCCGTGGTGCCGTCCGGGACGGTGACGGTGAGCGTGGCGCCGCGCCCGGTCCGCGCCGCCGCGCCGGGGACGTCGACTGGCAGCCGCGGTGCGACGGCCCCGGCGAGCCGGCGGCGCCACCAGTCGAGCCGCTCCGCGGCGGGCTGGGCCTCCTCCGCCACCCGGGCCAGCGTGAAGTCGCGGAATGACACCGGCTCGGGCAGGGCCGGGCCGTCCCCGCCGGCGGCCTCCCGGTACAGGTGCAGCAGCTCGTCGCGCAGGACGTCGAGCGACTGGCCGTCGGCGGCGACGTGTGCGACCGACAGCAGCAGCACATGCTGGTCGTCCCCGGTGCGGACCAGCAGGACCCGGGTCAGTGGCCCGGCGGCGAGGTCGAACGGGCGGGCGAGCTCGTCCGTCAGGCGGTCCGTCAGCGCGGCGGCCGGGTCGGCCGCGTGCCGGACGTCGGCGTACCGGGGGATGATCGCGGCCGGGCGGCTCGCTGTCCAGTGCGGACGGCCGTCCGCGCCGGCGACGATGCGGGCGCGCAGGGCCTCGTGCCGGGAGACCAGCCCGGTCAGCGCCGCGGTCAGGGCGGCCCGGTCCAGCGGGCCGTCCAGCGCGAGGGCCAGGGGACACGCGTGCTCGGCGGAGTCCGGCCGCAGCTGGTGCGCCGTCCACATCCGCTGCTGACCGGCGGTCAGGGCGAAGTCCGCCGGCGCCGAGCGTCGGGACGGGACCGGGCCGAGCGGTGCCAGCAGCCGTAGGGCACCAGACGGCGCGACGGCGAAGACGTCCACCCCGGCGTCGCCGTCGGCGGCCACCGCCGCCAGCCCGCGCGTCAACGCCTCGCTCAGGGCCTCGATGCCGGCCGGGTCGAACAGCCCGGAGTCGTACTCCAGGAACGCGGTCATCGCGCCGGCCTCGTCGGCGACGTCGAGCAGCAGGTCGAACTTGGCGGTCGCCCGGGGCACCGTGACCGGCTCGACCGAGATTCCCGGCAGGTCCAGTGTCTCGCCCACAGCGTTCTGGTAGTTGAAGCCGACCTGGAACAGGGCGGTCCCGGTCGGCGTCCGCTGTGGGCGCAACCGGCGGACCACCTGGTCGAAGGGGATGTCCTGGTGGGCGTAGTTGTGCAGTGCGGTCCGCCGGGTGTCGGCCAGCAGGGCGGTGAACGAGCTGCCGGGCACGACGCGGACCCGCTGTACCACCGTGTTCACCAGGTAGCCGACGACGTCCTCGCTGCCGGGAACCGACCGGGTGGCGACCGGTGAGGTCACCGCCACGTCCGGGCCGCCGCTCCAGTCGCCCAGGGTGGCCTGCAGCGCTGCGAGCAGCACCATGTACACCGACGAGCGGGACGTCCGGGCCAGCGCTCGGATGCCGTCCGCCGTATTGGCCGGGACGACGAAGTGGATGGCGGCGCCCGTGCCGCGGTGATGCCGGTGGCGGGGCCGGTCGGTGGGCACGGCCAGGTGCCGCAGCCCG
Source organism: Salinispora sp. H7-4 (assembly GCF_013416675.1). NCBI lineage: Bacteria > Bacillati > Actinomycetota > Actinomycetes > Micromonosporales > Micromonosporaceae > Salinispora > Salinispora sp. H7-4. The sequence goes on along the minus strand of NZ_JABZED010000009.1, from coordinate 34,887 downwards.
GCGAGCCCGTCCGCCCAGTAGCGCAGGTGCTTCTCGGCGTCCAGCCCGGCCAGCCGCTCGTTCTCCTGCCGGATGAGGTGCGGATATTCCAGCTCCGGTCCCGTCCAGGCTGCCCCCTTCTGGTACGCCGCCCCGAGATTGCGCAGCAGGATGCCGGTGGACCAGTCGTCGAAGACGATGTGGTGGACGTTGAACACCAGGACCGCGTCGTCGGGACCGAGGCGCAGCAGCCGGGCCCGGGCCAGGGGGCCGTTCGCCAGGTCCAGCGGCTGCCAGCCGAACCCCGCGGCGGCGGTTCGGGCCGCCTCGAGGGTACCGCCGGTCAGGTCGGCGACATCGAGGTCGAACGGGGCGTCCGGGTCGATCTCGTGCCACGGCTCGCCCTTCTCGTCGACCGTGAACCGGGCGCGCAACGCGGCGTGCCGCCGGGCCAGGGTGTCCAGGGCGGTCCGCAGCCGCTGCTCGTCGAGCGGGCCGCGCAGGCGAACCGCCACCGGGACGTTGTAGGCGGGAGCCGCGTCCTCGAAGGTCTCGGCGAACCAGATGCGCTGCTGCCCGGCGGTCAGCGGCAGGCGGACGGCCTGCTTGGTCTGCGGCGGCGTCCCGTTCCGCGTGCTCATCGGCTCACCTGCTCGGCGGGCGCGTGCCGGCGCCACCACCGCCGGCCGCTCGCCGGCAGGCTGTGAATCAGGTCGTGGCGGTGGTGACCGGCCACCCCAGCCGGGTTGTCGGTCTGCGCGTCGAGGACGGTGCGGTGGTTCCTGGTCCAGTAGCTGAGGCGGGTCTTCGCCACCTGCGGGATGCGCAGCGCGGCGGCGGCGTCGAGGGCGGTCACGGTCACGTCGTCCTCCTCATGAGGTAAACGGGCGTGGAAGGTCAGCGGGCAGGGTCCTCGACCGCGGCGGCGAGACCGGCGATGGTGGGCTGTTCGAGCAGGTCGAAGTAGGTGAGCCGGACGCCGTGCGCGCGCTGGATCGCGTGCAGGGCGCGCGCGGCGAGCAACGAGTGGCCGCCCAGTTCGAAGAGGTCGTCGTCGGCGCCGATCGGGTCGACCCTCAGCAGCTCGGACCAGATCCCGGCGATGCTGGTCTCCAGCTCTCCCCGCGGTGCCCGGAAGACGGCGGTGCAGTTGCGGCCGGCCACGGCGGGTCCGTGCAGCGCGGACCGGTCGACCTTCCCGGTCGGCCCCAGCGGTAGCTCGTCCAGGGCGGTGACCGTGTGCGGGATCTGGTAGGCCGGCAGCGTCTCGCGGAGCCGGTCCTGCACGTGCGCGACGAGGGCCGGTCCGGCCGGTGCGTCCGGGGCGGTGACCACGAAGGCCTGCAGCCGCTTGGTGCCGTCGTCGTCGGCCTGCGCGACGACCGCCGCCTTGCTGATCTCTGGCAGCCGGGTCAGGGCGGCTTCGACCGCGCCCGGTTCCACCCGGAATCCCTGGATCTTGACCTGCTGGTCGGCGCGGCCGAGGAACGTGATGGTGCCGTCCGGCTCCCAGCGGGCCAGGTCGCCGGTGCGGTACATGCGGACCGGGGTTGCGTCCGGTCCGGGCAGGTTCAGGAACTTCTCGGCGGTCGCGTCCGGGCGGCCCAGGTAGCCGCTCGCCAGGCCGTCGCCGAAGGCGTACAGCTCGCCGTCCTCACCCACCGGGACCGGCTGGTGCCCGGCGTCGAGCAGCGCCACCCCGGTCCCGCTGACCGGCCGCCCGATCGGGACCGGCCCGTTGATGGCGGCCGGGCCGTGCACCGTCCAGCAGGTGGTGAAGGTGGTGTTCTCGGTCGGACCGTAGCCGTTGGTGAAAGTGAGGTGCGGGTGCGCCGCGAGCAGACGACCGACGAAGTCGGGCGACAGGACGTCCCCACCGGCGAGCAGGTGCCGCAGGCCGCCGAGGGCGTCGAGCCGGGTGTCGACCATGTGGTGGAAGAAACCGGCCGTCAGCCAGAGCACGCTGACCTGCTCTTCCGTCAGGACCTCGGCGAGAGTGTCGGGGCTGGTGCGGCCGGCTGGGTGGATCGCCAGCCGGCCCCCGAGGGTCAGCGGGGTCCAGATCTCCAGCGTGGACGCGTCGAAGGCGACCGGCGCGAGTTGCAGGAACACGTCGTCCGCGGTGAACGACGCCCAGTCCGGCTGCTGCACCAACCGGGCGACCGCGCGGTGCGGGACGCACACACCCTTCGGCTCGCCGGTCGACCCCGAGGTGTAGCTGACGTACGCCAGGTCTTCCGGGGTGACCGGGATAGCAGGCACCGGGTCGGTGACCGGTTCGGCGAGGAGCCGGTCCAGGTCGGCCACGGGTGCACCGCATGCGCCGACGGCGCCGGACAGGGACGGGTCGGCCAGCAGTAGCACCGGGTCCGCGTCCGCGACGAGGGCGGCGAGGGCGGCCGGCGGGGCGTCGTGGTCGAGGACGAGGTACGCGCCGCCCGCCTTGAGGATGGCCAGGAGCGCGACGATCAGCCGCGGGGACCTTCTGGCCAGCACCGCGACCACCCGATCCGGTCCGGCTCCGCGCTTGACCAGGTGTGCGGCGAGCGCGGTCGCGACGGCATCCAGTTCGGCGTACGTCAGCCGGTCTGCGCCGCTGGACACCGCCACCGCGTCCGGGTTGCGGCGGGCTGCCTCCGCGACGAGGTCGTGGATGCACCGGGCGGGCGCCGGTGGGGCGGGGTGCCCGCTCCACGAGCGGATCGGTTCGGGCCAGGGGCTCGGGTCCGCGCTGCGTGGCCCAGCCGGACGAGCCGGCGACGTGGCGGTCATTCTGCTCTCCGATCGTGGTCGGGCGGGCCGGCGTCGAGCCAGCCGGTCAGTTCCTTGGGGGATCGGTGCCAGGGGTCGAACGCCTCGATGCGCCAGGTCGCCCCGGCGGCGGCCAGCAGACCGGTCCGGTCGGCGGCCTGACCGGTGCCGGGCCGGCTGCGGTCCAGGGCGACCACCTCGTACGGGCGGTCCGGGGACTGCCCGGGTGCCAGTTCGGCCAGGCGGGTCAGAATGGCCGTCAGCTCCGCTGGTTCCGGGCCGCGCAGGTGCCCGCGGTCGTCGCGGACCATGGGGGCGACCCCGTCGAACCGGGCGGCGCGGCGCAGCGCTCCGATCCGCGCGGCGGGCCAGGTGGCGGCACTCCAGATCGTGACGGCCGGGTGGCCGTGCCGGTCGGTGCCGCGGGGCGTCGGCAGGAAGGTGGCCCGGTCGACCCGGTAGTGCTCGCCGGTGTGGCTGAACTCGGTCCCGCGCCACAGGCCGGACAGCACGCGCAGCGCCTCGTCGAGTTTCGCGGCCCGGGTCCGCAGCCCGGTGGGTTCACCGAACGCCCCGAAGTCGAGGTCCGGTTCGGCGCCCAGTCCGGCCCCGAGCACCAGCCGCCCGGCGGACAGGTGGTCGAGTGTCGTCGCCTCCCGGGCCACCTTCCACGGCCGGCGCCGGGCCAGGGGGGTCATCAGCGGGCCGCTGCGCAGCCGGGTGGTGCGGGCGAGGATCGCGGTGACGACGGTCCACGCATCGGCCATCGGGAGGCGCAGTTCGCGGGCGAACATCAGGTGGTCCCAGAGGAACAGTCCGTCCCAGCCGGACTCCTCCGCGCGGACCGCGACCTCGACCAACCGCGCCGGGTCGGCGTAGTAGCCGGCGTTCGGGAGCAGGAGCCCGTGCCGGACGCCCGGAGCGCTCACCGCGGTACCCGTTCGCCGGATCCGGCCGGGCGGGGGATCCGCCGGACGGCAGCATTGGCCGAGCGGACGGCGCCCTCGAGGTGGCCGAAGAAGTACGGCGAATGCTCTGCACCCACCCGGTGCAGTGGACCGCCCGGGTCGCCGGGGGATCGGGCGTCGAGCCAGGCGCCGGGATGTGGCACCGCCGCGTAGCAGCCCTGGACCCACGGCTGCCGCTGCCAGTCCTGCGCGGTGACGTGCACGGGCGCCAGGGCCGGGGGTCCGAACCAGTCCGCCAGCCGGGCCGTGAGGTCTGCCCAGGTGATCCGGCCGGCGCGGTAGGCCCGGGCTTCCGCCCCGGTCAGGAATCCCACCAGGACACCGAGGCCGTTGCGCCCGTTGGAGTCGTCGACCAGGAAGCGCAGCGGTGCCCGGTCCGCGGTGACCCAGCCGCTGAGCCCGCTGTCGCGCCAGAACGGCGTCCGGTAAACCAGGTGGACCTTCACCACCGAGCCGCCGGTGGATGCCGGCACCGGTGAGGCGCCCGCGCCCGGGATCGCCACTTCGACGGCTCGTTCCTGTGCTGGGCCGATCGCCAGGATGACCCGTTCGCAGTCGGCGACGAAGCCGTCGGCCTCCACCCGGATCCCGCCGGTGGTGCCGCAGACGCGGTGGACCGGGCGACCGGTCCGCACCGGGCGGTTCAGCCGGGCGGCGAGCCGCTCGCTGAGCCCGGCGGCTCCACCGGCCAGGCGGAACTCCTGGGCGCCGCCGGTGAAGGCGGTGAGGAAGTCGAGACCGCCGCCGGATTTGACGTAGAAGAGAAAGTGGAGCAGGGACACCTCGTCCGGCTCGGAGGCCAGCATCTCCCGGACGATCTGCTCGATGAGCACCGTGGTCGCGGAGGTCATCCGTTCGGTGCTCAGCCACCCGCGGACGGTGGTCCGGTCCTGCTGCGCCGCGTCCGGTGACGAGCCGGGCGAGTGGAGGTCGACCGCCTCGGCCAGCTCTTCGATGCGGTCCAGGGCGAGGCCGAGGGCCAGAGCGTTGAAGGGCGCGTCGGCGTCGTCGTCCCGGTACCGGCGACCGGACAGGTCGAACAGCGCGGCGCCGGGGGCGACAGTACGCTGGAGCGGCACGCCCAGCCGGTCGGCCAGCTGCCGGACCTCGGTGTGCCGGTTCCCGAGGTACGCAGCGCCGCAGTCCAGTTCGAGCCCGAGCGGCGCCGCTTCGGTGCGGGTACGTCCGCCCAGCCGGTCGGAGGCCTCCAGGACCTCGACGTCGTGCCCGTCCGCGGCGAGAGCCTCCGCGGCACACAGACCGGACAGACCCGCCCCGACGACGACGACGCCGGTCCGGATTCGCGTACCGCTCACCGTGCTGTCCATAGCGGACGGAGCTGGCTGTCGGTGCGGTACGCGTCGGCCAATGCCCGTACGAAGGTGTGGAGCTCCTCCTCGTGCGAGGCGAGCGGGCCGGCGACGTACCGCGGATCGGCGACACCGCGCTGGGTGGACGAACAGGCGTCCCAGTCCTGCTGATTGGTGGTCTTCCAGAAATCGATCGCGTAATCCGGCGTTAACCCGGTGCTGGTCAGCAGTTCTTCCGGAAAGAACCATTCGCAGATCACCCGGGTGCGATCCGGGGCCACCGGGTCGAGGCGATGGGTGACCACGTAATCATGCATCGCGGTGACGAAAAGACCGGGTAGCACCGCGTGGTAGCAGACCTGTCGGGCCCGGTTCTCGTCGAGCTCCGGAAAGGTCCACTCCGGGCCCTTTCCGTCGAGGGACATGCTCGCCGCAGAGTTCTTGAGATCAAGGGAACCGCCGAGCCACATCCCGGTGCTGGCGAATCCCTCGCCGTTAACGGTTCGTTGGACCTTGCTGAGTTCGGGATGCGTGCTGGGGCAGTGGTAGCACTCCAGGTAGTTCTCGACGAGGAGTTTCCAGTTGGCGTGGACGTCGTAGACCTCGGTGCCGACCTGTGTGAGGGTGCCGAGATGATAGGGCGCGAGAATGTCGGTGAGATTGCCGAGGGATTCGCCGAAGTCGTCCGCGTCCCCGGAGTGGTTGACGAACAGCCATCCGTTCCATTCGGTGGATCGGACCGGGAGTAGGCCCATGCCCTGCGGGTACCGCCCGGCGGCGTCCTCGAACCGCGGCGCCCGGCGCAGCTCGCCGTCCAGCCCGTAGACCCAGGCGTGGTAGGCGCACCAGACCTGGGCGCGCCGGACCGTGCAGGCGGGGGCGACCAGCTCGTGCCCCCGGTGACGGCAGGCGTTGACGAAGACGTTCACCCCGTCGCCGGTGCCGGTGATCAGGATGTTGCGCCCGGCCGACATGACGGCGGCCTGGGTGCCCTTTTCGGTGAACTCGGCGACCCGGCCGACCGGCAGCCAACCCTGCCCGAAGAATCGCTCCAGCTCCCAGGCGAACAGGTCTTTCGACGTGTAGGCGAGACCAGGTAAGGCGCGTGCATCCTGGATATCGGCGATCATTCGATCGATTGTTTCGGATCTGGCTAAATTGGATGGTGCCCCACTTTTAGGCAGCATCGAGCGCATATATAATTCACCTTTGTCGGGACGGGTCGACAGTCAAGGAGTGGCGCAGCACTGAGCGCGCCGGGTCGGCCGGTCGCGCTCAGCTACACGAAATTTTGAGGACCGAATCGGTGATTGCGTGAGAAGTCGCTACTCGGGGTAGGGGGTAGATCTGCCGAGTTCGTAAAGTTCGGCCCGCCGCCAGCGCATTGTGGTTCCCTCCCCTGGTGCGTGGCCATGAAGTTGGGATGATTATTTACCATTGTGAGTCTGCCTAGAAGGGCATGTAATACTCGTCATAATCCCTTGTGGATCCTTGACCGCAGGGCTTCGGCAAGGTAAAGAATATGGCGAGTGGGGGCGGACGCTCCGGATCGCGGCGATATGGCGGCGGGCGTCACCCTCGGTGATCATCCAGGTGCCGATGGGTCCTCGTGGGCCGGCGACGGGTGTGCAGCATGATCAACCCCTGGGTGGAACCGGGTCGCCGGTGCCTGCTGGTCCGGATCGACCTCTCGTACGGACCTCCCGCCGGTGGTCCGTCCGGGACGGATGATGGCCTGGATGTTCGCGTCGAGGTCGCGGTGTCTGCCGGAGTGTCAGGGCAGCGATGGCTTCGCCCTCGACCGACGGGGTGGTTTCCGTTCTCCGCCAGCTTGGAACCGCAATCGCGACGGCCACCAGCACCGGTTGACCCTGGGCAGGTTTCTCTTGCTAGCCGTCTCTTCTGCGACGCCAGGAGTAATGCAGGACGGCGGCGACCGGAGCTGCGGCGATGACACTGACGAACACTGCAAAGATTCCGGCGGCGTCGTTGAAAACAGCCTGTAGCAATACAAAGTATGCCGCGAAACCGATCCAGCTCCACCAGAACACGCCAGCCCTGGTCCCGTTCAACGACTACCTCCTGTCGTTCTTCGCGTCGCGGTCAGGCGCAGCGTCGGCGGTGTGATCCGGGCTTACCGGGCCGCAGCCCGGCCCGCGGCAGCTGCAGTACGCGCCGGACGAGCGTAGCTCGTTGTCTCCACCGCACTGGTAGGCGTGCGGCGGGCGGAGACCTCCGGTCAGTAGGTCGCTAAGCCAGGTGTCCGCCGGGTGGACCCGCAGAGCGGGTATCGGCCGGGGCCAGGTAGGAAGGTGCGAGAGAAGCAGGGCGCTCGTCAGCCATCGTGGACGGTGAGTACCTCGATCACCCGCATCGTGAGCTCGGACTGGTTGATCCCGGCGGTGGCGAGCGCTCGCGGCACGGCGCCCTTCTCTGCCTGCAGAATGCCGAGCAGCAGGTGCAGCGGTGGCGACCCACCCCGACGCTTGCCCAAGCCCCGCTCAAGGGCCAGTTTGGCCGAGGCGCCGAGCTTGGTGGGGCGGGCGTGGCTCGCCCCGGGACGAATCGCCACGTCGAAGGTGGCGAGCGACACCCCGGCCACGCCAAGGCTCTGCTCGAACTCCCGCTGCAGAGCGGTACGAATGCCCTCGTAGTCGAGACCAGCTGCGCTCAACACCTGCTGCGTGTTCGCCTCGGGTTCTGCGGCTATTGCCAGGAGGAGGTGCTGAGCCTCGATGGCTGCGGCACCTTCCTTCTGGGCCTCGATCCCGGCCTGGTCGACGACGGCCTGCACGTACCTGCGAACTGTTGTGGACATGGTCAACGCCTCCTCAGTACAACGCCGGCAGCAACGAGCCGCTTGGCATGCTTCTTGTGCACCGCCTGCCGTGTCACACCGAGCGCCTCAGCAACCTGCGGCCAACTCCAGCCGGATCGCATGGCCCGCTCCACGGCAGAATCTTCCAGCTGGTCAGCCAGGCGCCGCAGTGTCGTGACGGCGGCGAGTGCAGCGCCGGGATCCTCCGAGGACTGGACTTCAATCGACATGCAAGCAACTTTAGTTGACTAGCGATGAATAGTCAACCAAAGTTGCGCAGAGCATCACCGGCCCGGCCGGCCTGGCCTGACCACCCGATCGGACCAGGCCGGCTCAAGTGCGACGATCCGGTCAAGCGTCCTTGCGACGCATGACCCACCAGCCGGCGAGCAGCGCGGCCACCGCCCAGGCGGCCACGATCAGCAGGCCGACCGCCGGGGGATAGGGGTCGCTGCTTCCGCGCAGGTAGTGGTCGCCGGCGGTCCCCGGCAGCGCGGCGGCCAGGTGGTTGAGGACCACGTTGTCGGGGGTGGTGAGAATCGGTGGGATGACCACCAACACGACGAAGATCGAGACGAGTGGGGCGACCGGACCGCGCAGAGCGGCGCTGAGGCCGATCGACAGCACCCCGATCAGTGCCAGATAGACGCCGATCGCGAGGGCGTGGCTGGTGATCGGTCCGCCCTGGACGTCACCGCGGTCCCCGAGCAGCGGGATCGCCAGGCCGGCGCCGAGCAGCCCGAGGAGGATGCCGGCGAGCAGGACGGTGGCCCCGACGACCGCGGGTCAACAGTGAGACCTGGCATGGCTTCCACCTCAGCGATCGATCTTGTGGTTGCTGGGTCAGTTAAACTCATGATCATGGAGAAGACCGTGTTGCTCGGCGAGGTGACGTGCCCATCAGGAGAGCTTGTGCTGATGGACGGTGGCTACCTGGAGCTGTGGTCGGGAGGCCGGTCCCCTGACGAGCTTGACGGCGCCACAGCCCTGCCCGCATCCGACTTCGAGATCGTCGGTTCCGACGCGGAGGTGGCGGCGAGGTTGTTCGATCACCAATCCGGCCGGATGCTGTATGACATCCCGCAGCACGGTGTCGACGAGTTCTCGAGGCTGTTCGCCCAGCATTGCCGTGCACACGCCAAGGACGCTGCGCTGCGCCTGTTCCCCCAGCGGATCTCGCATCGGGACAGGGCTCGACTGGCAATCGCCGAGGGGAATCCCGACTTCTTGATCATGGGTGTGCCGGTCGTCCCTGTCGGCGGTGTGCCCACAGAACGGCCGTTGCCGGTGACCGCGGTGCCGGGGGAGTGGGGCTGGTCGCAGCTGCGGATCGGGTTGCGCGAGGGCGCGGCCGTCGCTACCCGCCAGCTCGGCAGAATCGGGGTGGACTACGCCCGGTTCGTCTTCGCCGACGCGGACGCCCTCGGGTCATGGGTGCACGAGTATCCCCTCGACGGGCTCGCAGACGTGGTGTTCTGGGGGCGGGACGAGGAGCAGGTCGCGGCCGAGTTCGGCGCACCGCGCACCGGTACGCCGGGGGAGGACGGCTACGGCTGGCTCAACCTCCCGGTTCGAGACGCCTACGCACGGGCGGTCGCGCTCAACGACCACAGAAACGTTGCGCCGAGCCGTAAATTTGCCTTCGACTTTCGTCCACACTCACACCACTGGCAGGTCATGGCAGGCGTACGGGCGTCCGACAACGAGGCCGCCACCATCGAGATCGGCGGTGCTCGGGTCATGATGGCAATGACCTCCGTTGGCGATGGCTTTTTCCCCGTTCACCTGGAGGTCAATGCCGCGGGGAGCCCCGTCGCCATCCGTATTTCCGTGGCTGGAGACGGCTGACACCCGCACCTCGGCCCGCTGCCGCCATGGTCGTCAGCAACGGTGCAGTCGCCAGTGGTCGTCCTTCTAATCCGGGCGCGGCGCCAGATCCATGGAAACGACGGTCAGCTTGGTGGCTGTGGTGCGACCGGGCGGACCGCTGTGAACTGTGCGTGCTCGTATCGCATGGCGGAAAGTAGCAGGAGCCACTCGTCACAGCCCTGCCACGGATAGACATCGGCGGCTCCGCCGCGCGTGGTCCTGGGCCCCTTGCCCGTCCGCGGTAGCGCGTCTGCCGGCGCGCCCGCAAACCCGGGAATCCACGTGTCGGCGCAGAGCTCGTTCTCCGACCCCATCGCCGCCAGCCCGAACGCATTTTCCCCGGCGGCCGTCCGCGTCTCGTCGCCGAAGTCGTCGAGCAGCTGGTCCTCGCCGGGCTTCCCGTCACCGCGGAAGGTCAACGTGGTGGTGCCGGCCCGGGCCGCGTACTCCCACTGCGCCTCACTCGGCAGCCGGAACGGCAACAGGTCGAGCAGGTCTTCCAGGTCATCTTCGAGCCGGGCCGTGCCGGTGTCGGCGTCGGCGTATTCGTCCTCGTAGTCGGGCAGCCAGTGTTGGACCTGTGCCACGGTCAGCGGGTGCCAGGCGATCAGGAACGGCTCGACCCACACCTCGCGTACCGGCTGTGCGTCCTCGGCACGGGCGAGGAACGGCTCGAGGGTGTCTTCGACACCGCCGCTGCGCTCGATGGCGCGAAGGGCGTCCAGCTCCGTGTCGGACAGACCCATCCGGAAAGAGCCGGCCGGTACCTTCCGGAACACGATGCCCGATGGGGTGTGCCGCCATGCCGGGCGCCCAGCCACGATCTCCTCACCAGGGCATCCGGGTACCAGGTCATGGTCGTCGTCCATCGGGCCATGGTGCGCGACGTCCAGCAGATCAGCGACGCGGCCCGCGCGCTCGCCGACCGGCCTGATCCGGTGCGGGCGAAGGCCCTGTGTCGTTACGGTGACCGGGTCCTCCAACTCATCGCGCACCACCACGAGGTCGAGGATGAGGTGTTCTGGCCGATGCTGCGGTCGCGTGGTGCTCCGGTGGAGGCGATCGAGCTGATGACGACCGAGCACGACGAGTTGGCGGGCCTGCTGGAGCGGGCACGGGAGCTACTCGCCGAAGCCCAGCGGGGTGAGGACGCCTTCGCGGCGCTGGCCGAGGTGGGGCTCGCCCTGCGTCAGGCGTTGTTGACGCACACCGCAGACGAGGAGCGGGAGCTTGCGGGACGGCTCAAGCCCGTGCTCGGTGATCGGGAGTGGAAGATGCTCGACCGGGCAATGGTGCGATCCGCGCCGAAGTGGAGCCTTGGTTTCATGCCGCCCTGGATGGCGTCGGCTGCCCGCCCCGAGGAGCGCAAGGCGCTGCCGGCCGCGCCGATCGCCTTGCTGATGCGGGGCAGCTTGAGAAGACAACGGCGACTGGCATTCGGGAGGCGGGCCTGAGTCGGCGCGCTGGCGGCGTCCGCCGACGAAACGTAGCGCCGGTCGGTGGCGCCGGCTCTGGTGTTCCGGCCGACGTGCGCAAGCGCGGTCCTGACACTGGTGTTCGGCGGACTTTCGTCGCCTTTGCCCAGATCGCGGAAATTTCGAGGCATTGATGGGATACAAGCGGGCGGCAAATCGCCGTGCTTGCTGGTGGGCGGCGGCCGCTAAGTCGGTCGCACCGATTAGGGGTAGGCGGCGGACGGGGTGAGCAGGTACGGTGCACCGGTTGACCTTGAGCAGGAGGAACGGGGCGCGTGGGCTACACCTTTCATGTGGACCTTCGAGGGATTGTTGATCTGCTTAGTCACCATCTATACGCTAGCCCTCGCGTGTATGTGCGGGAGCTGATGCAGAACGCGGCAGATGCGATCACCGCACGCCGCCTGGGTGAGGTGATGGCGCCGGGTGAAGTGTGGTTTGAGCCATCCGAACTCACCGGAGATGGCACGCTCAGGGTCCATGACAGTGGGATCGGACTTACCGAATCGCAGGTCCACGAGCTGCTAGCCACGATCGGCCAGAGCTCTAAACGCGACGATCTGAATTTTGCCCGGCACGAGTTTCTGGGCCAGTTTGGCATCGGCCTGCTGTCGTGCTTTTTGGTGGCCGACGAGATTCGGGTGTTGACCAGATTTGGCAATGGGCCGTCCGTGGAGTGGATCGGACACGCCGATGGTCGCTACGAGGTGAGCGTACTGGCACCAGACCGGCAGCGCCAAAGTCAGGGAACGACCGTGACGCTGGTGCCTCGGCGGGGCGAGGAGCATTGGCTCAACAGCAAGAACGTGACCGAGCTGGTAATACTGTACGGTTCGATGTTGCCGATCACTCTTCGGGTCGGCGACCAGATTGTCACGACCGGGCGCGTCCCGTGGGAAACCGATTCGACTGAACCAGCTGCGTTGCGTCGGGCGAGGCTGGACGCGTACGCCCACGAGGTATTCGGGTTCACTCCATTCGATGTGATTGACCTTGACGTCGCCGAGGCGGGTGTACGTGGGGTCGCGTTCGTGCTTCCGATGCCGGCGAATCCGGCGTCACGCGTGGCGCACCGGGTCTATCTGAAGCAGATGCTGCTGTCGGAGAGCATCGAGGGCCTGTTACCGGACTGGGCGTTCTTCGTGCGATGCGTGGTGGACACCAGTGAGTTGCGCCCGACCGCCAGTCGGGAGGCGCTGTACGAGGACAGCCTGCTGGAGCAGGTGCGGGAGGCGTTAGGCGAACGACTGCGGGGCTGGATGTCGCGGCTCGGAGTCGCCGACCCGCGGCGGCTGCAGGACTTTCTCCGCATTCACCATCTTGGCGTCAAGGCTCTTGCAGTTCACGACGACGAGATGTTGCGCCTCGTAGCCCAGTGGTGGCCGTTTGAGACTAACGTCGGCCCGCTGACATTGGCCGAGTTCAGCGACCGATACGGCGTGGTGCGGTACAGCCCTTCGGTGGATGAGTTCCGCCAGCTGGCTTCGGTGGCGGCGGCGCAGAGCATTCCCGTGGTGAACGCGGGCTATGTGTACGATGCGCAGTTACTGGCTCGGATGTCTGTGCTTGACGAGTCTGTTCCGGTGGAGATTCTGAGTCCAGCCGATCTGACGATGCGACTCGAGTCGCTGGAGTCGGCTGTGGAGTTGTCGATCCAGCCGTTCCTGTCCCTCGCCCAGCACACTCTGGACCGGATGGGCGTCGAGGTGCTGGTGCGCGCATTTGATCCGGTCAGCCTGCCGGCACTGTATTTGCTCGGTGGCGACACCGCACTACAGGTTGATCTCCGGCGTGGCCAACAGCAGGCCGATTCGGTGTGGTCCTCGATTCTGGCTTCGTTCACCGAGGGTCGGGATGACCGGCCCCAGCTGGTGCTCAACTACCGCAATCCGCTGGTGCGCCAGGTTGTTGGATTGGGTGATCAAGAGCTGTCCGGGTTCGCGGTGGAGGGCCTGTACGTGCAAGCGCTGCTAATGGGCCGCCAGCCTTTGCGCCCAGTGGACACTGCGGCGTCGAACCAGTCGTTTCTTGGTCTGCTGGGCCGGGCCATGCGGGGGCCGCAATGACGATGTCCGAGCAGGAGCTACGGCAGCTGGAAGAGCAAGCCTACGATCTGCCCCGCGGGTTGAGCCGGTCCACCGCGCTGGACGCGGTGTTCCGGCACGCTGATGCCGCCGGGCATGACGCGTTCGCGTTCGAGGCGCGGATGCGTGGGGTGCGTGAATTCCACTATGCGGGCGACCCGACCCGCGCTTTCCTCGCTTTTTCTTGGTGTTTGTCCACCTATGATGCAAACTCAGAGGTGGCGTCCAGGTATCATGGGTACGATCTGCTGTGGCAGTTCAAATGGATCGTGTGGTCACTGCCGCAGTTTCCAGAAATTCCACTGGACCGCACGGTGGCCGTGCTCGATGACATGCAGCGCCGCTACCAGTTGGGTGGGCATAGCCTGCACGCGGTCTATCAGCATCGTTGGCTTGCGGCGCATCATACCGGCGACCTGGACGCAGCTCAGCTTTGGTACGACGAGCTGACCGCCGCCAAACGTGACAACCTGTCGGATTGTCGCGCATGCGTACCGTCGAGTCAGGTCCGCCATTTGACCGCAGTCGGCCGGTTCGAAGAAGCCGTCGCTGTCGGGCAACCGTACGTCAACGGCGGGTGTAATGAACAGCCACACTGGATACTGTCGGAACTGATGCTGCCGTACGTCATCACCGGACGACTGGATAAGGCAGTTGAAGCCCACCGGGTCGCCTACCGGAACTTGCGCGACAACCGGCACCACCTGGACAACCTGGCGTTGCAGGTACAGTTCTGCGGCCGCACCGGAAACGAGCAACGTGGCCTGGAACTCATCGAGCGTTACCTTCCCTGGCTCGAGCGGCCGTCCACGCCATACGCCGCCATGGAATTCGCTTCGGCGAGCGCACTGGTATTGGCCCGGCTTTGCTCCGAAGGACACGGCAGCCGTACCGTTCGGCGCCGCTTCGACGACGGCAGAACGCCAGCCAGCCCCACGGTGCAGGCCCTGCATGACGAACTGGCCCAGTTCTCCCTTGATGTGGCCGCACGCTTTGACGCCCGCAACGGCAACACCTTCCAAACCAAACGGATCAAGGAGCGCCTCGCTGCGGTCCCGTTAGTGGAACGCCTGCCGCTAACCGTGCTCGCCGGCAAGCCCGCAGTCGCTGAGAAGCAGCGAGCCACCGATCCGATCCGCCCACTGCTGGAGCGGGTAGCAGCGCAAACCGCTGCTGGCGATAGCGCAGCAGCCGCCACAACGCGTCTGCAGGTAGCGTTCGCGCTGCGCGATGCCGCGCTCTGGGAAGACGCTGCCGAGGCAGCCGAGGAGGCGGTGCGCTGCCTGGATCGCGAGAAGCTGATCGACGATGCGAGCCGCGGCAGGTACCTGCTGTGGCAGCTGTACGCCAAGTCATGGCAACACCGCGACGACGCGAAGTCGATTTTGGATGAACTGCTCGGGCTGCCCGCACCTCCCGATCAGGTGCCGCCGGCTGAGTTACTGCTTGAGGAGGCCGCTGACGTATTCAGGAACGCAGAGTCGGCACAGTTCCTGCTCAAAGCGGCCGATCTACACCGGCGTCACGGCGATTGCGTTGGAGAACACCGTGCACTGCGTAAGGCGCTGCCATGGATGCTGGCCGAATATCACGAGGCGATCGCCCCGCGGGTACTCGAGCGGTTCGACGCGCTTACCAAGCAGCAGTCAATGCCCGAAACCGCCGAGAGTCTGGGTATCGAGGTTTTCGCTGCGCGGATTCTCGCGGCAGCCGGCAAGCTGACCGAGGCCCTGAGCCGGCTTGATTTCGCTATCGCCGGGTTCCGTAGGCTCAGTCTCGAAGACCAGGAACAGCTAGCTGCCCTCTGGCGGGCGCGGGTGCTGCTGCGGGCTGGACGTGCGGCCGGAGCCGAACGGATCGCCCGCGAAGTCCTAGCCATTCAACCCGATGACTGGACAGCGGCCGTGCTGGTCGCCTCCGCACTACGGCAGCAGGGCCAGACAGCGGCAGCGGAGCAATTTATACAAGATCATAATCTGGATGAATGTGACCTGGAAGGCTATGACGACACGAACCTGGCGCCGTGAGGAAGTGGGACGATGACCGAGGACTTCTATTGTGACGAGGCGCTCAGCGGCCGAACCAAAGTTACGGTGGTGGCAGAGACCGAGGAGGTCCTTGCCTTCGAGCACACCAGGCCCTTCTGGCCGGTGCACATCGTCGTGGTGCCGAAGCGGCACGTGCCGTCTCTGGTCGACCTGGGCGATGCCAGCGTGGACCTCTTGCAGTGCGTTCTCGAGGTGGTCCGCCAGGTCGCCGGCCGGGTGGAGCAGGAGCGAGGTGCCTGCCGGGTGCTGACCAATCTGGGCCGGTACCAGGACTCCAAACACCTGCACTTCCACGTCTGTAGTGGACCGCCGCTGCGGCCCGACCTGGCATAGGGCTGCGAGCGGCCCGGGATCTGTCCGCAAGCTGATCAGTGGTGGTTGCCAGCCGTCGTGGTGCCGAAGGCCGTCGGGGGATCAGGTCGAGCGGCGCAGGTAGCCGTTCCGCCCGAACAACACGCCACGGTCGAGGAACAGGTTGAAGAATCGGCACGACGGTTCACCCAGGTGCATGCAGGCCGCACACGCGCCACTGCCGATCCCACATCCCGGATCCAGTGGACAACGGTGCTCAGCGGTAACGAACGCGGTCAACAGGTCGTCGAGGTTCGACTCGAAGACCGCCTGGATGCCGCCGAGTACGAAGTCGCTCCGGGCGGCCGGGTACAGGAAGAAGCCGAGATGGTGGGGCACGAGATACTCGCTGAGCGCGTCCCGTTCGATGCCGGAGAATACGGCGGCCTGCCGGATGAGTCGGTGGGCGTAGGTGTGAATCAACTTCAGTATGTCGGCCCCGGTCGACTCGACCCGCGGATCGTCGCGTTTGGCGGGAATCGCGGCTGACTCCAGGATGGCGACCCGGGCCAGGACCGGGTCGGTGCACTCCGGCGTCCATCCCGGTAGCCGTTGACCGCGACCGGCCAGCCACGTCGCCACCCGGATCGGGTCGAGCCGGATCAGGAACGCCTCGGTCTCGGCGAGGTTGCCGTAGAGCCGGTAGCCCCCCCGCCTGCGCCGGAACGGCACCAGCCGGCACTTCGACGGGTCGTCCTCCCCCCGCGTGTAGCCGTACATGGCGTTGAGGATCGGGAACCGATCGACCAGGTCGAGCCCGTCGATGCCGGCCCGTCGCAGGGCCGGCGGGTACTTCTCCCGATAGCGCTTCTCGAGCGGGTCGTCGGGGTCCGGCAGGCGCAACGCCGTCGTCGGCGTCCGACTCTCGGCCAGGGCCATCGCGATATCGACGGCCTCCCGTTCGGCCGCGGCACGCCGGGCCGGGGAAAGCCGGTCGACCGGGTGATCACCTGGCCTGGCCGACCGGCCAGCCACCTCGGCGGGCGTGACCACCTGCAAACCCTCGACCACCCAGATCAGCGCCTCACGCGGATCGTCGGCGAGGTTGAGGTTCCCCCCATGCTCGGGTCGAGCTGGGTTGATCAGCACCACGCCCCGGGGCACGTAGACCATGCGGGCCTTGTGCACGGTCCAGCGCACGGTGCCGGTACCGCACCCGCACCTCTGGTGGAAGCCCAGCCCCTGCATCGTCGGGGTGGCACAGACCGGGCACACGAAGCGAATGTCCGCGGCCTTGGCGCTCCGCGGCACCACCACCTGTACGTCGTCGTGCTGCGGGCACCGCCGGATCCAGGGTTCGGTGATCGCTCCGCACTCGTGCACGCCGACGAAATGGAGCTGGCCCCAGTTCCGGTTGCCGCACCTGCAGCGTGCCTCCGCGGACCTGCCGATGCGCCTACAGCACCGGCACAGCCAGGTTCGCGGGTATCTCTCGACGGTCACGCCGCGGCGCTCATTCAGCTCGACGACCTCCACCGGCACCTTGCGCAGCAACTCCCCGGCCATGCCGCCGTCTGTGTCGTTGGCGGTCCAGGCGCCGATCTCGGTCAACAGACTCCACCGTACGACGTCGGAGTCGATCTCGATCGGGTTCGGGGCCGACCACTCGTTCACCCGGTAGATGTCGCCGCGCAGGTCAACCGTCTGTGCCGGCAGGAAGGTACGCAGGATCTGGCTGCCGCTACGGGAACCCAGTTTCGCCATGTCGCCCGCCTTCAGTCGTGAATCGGAGCTTGGGCCTCGACGTCGCGAAGGCTCCGCATGGGGGAGGGGCGGCCGATCTCGCTGGTGAACCGTGCCGTGGTGGTGGGGTCCGCAAGGCTGGCGAACCACTCCCGGACCCACTCGACGATCTGCTGTCGGTGTCGGGAATCCTCCGGCCCGTCGAGACCGAGGAGCTCCGCCACGGCCGCTGCCTCGACGTCGGGCGTCAGTTCCACGTCGCGCAGGTACTGGTGCAGCTTCGCCGGGTTGCTCAACCGCTGCCTGCTGGCGGGCTCGTGCACCATCAGGGTGCGCGCCGAAACCAGCCCGGGAAGCGTGAGGGCCAGGACCCGCCGGCTGCGGCGGGTGATCGGGATAGCGTCGACGAACCGATCGCCCTGGCGTACGTACTGGTCGAAGTGCCGGAACGTCTGGGCGTCGCGCTCCCGGCCGATCTTGTGCAGGACGTACACCAGGCCCGGATGCCGACGACCGACCCGGGCGGTGGTCTGGATGAACTCGGCCGTGGTCAACGGTAGGCCCAGCATGACCATCGTGTTGAGCCGGTCGATGTCCACCCCGTGCGACAACATCGAGCTGGCCGCGACCACGTGAATGCGATCCGAGAACTCTTCCTCCGGTTTCTCCAGCCGTTCCAGGATGTCCCGCACCTCGTCGAAGTCGGTCTGTCCGGTGAGCTGCTCGACGTTGATGCCATCGACGGTGCTGTTGTTGCCGAGGCTTCGGCCGGCGGCCTCGACGTCGTACAGGGTGGAGCCGTACACCACGTTCGTACCGTAGAGGCTGAGCAGTTCCTTGACATGCCGCGGATCGATGCCGGCTTCCGTGCAGACGGCCGACGGCTCGTCCGCCAGCCGCCGTACGCTGCGCTGCAGGGCGTCCAGAGTCCGGTCGCTGACGTGCTCCACCGTTACCCCACGCGGCGCGACCGCCACGAACCGCCGCAGCTTCTCCGACCGGTGCAGCGTCCAGAAGGACTCACCGGAGCGGGGACCCGGCTGCGGGAAGACCCGGCCCTCCCGCCGGTAGAGAACCTCGACCTGCCGGTCGTACCCGATGAGTGTCGCGCTGCTGGCGACGATCTTGGCGTGGCTACCGGACAGCTCCTGCTGTAGGTGGTCGAGCAGACTCTCATAGTGTGAGTCGACGGCACCGAGACTGTCGCGGAGTAGGTGCAGCTCGTCCTGCAGCCGCAGCGACGGTGCGAACCGGTCCGCCGGCATCGGCAGCGACCGGAGCGTCCCCTGGCAGTCGGGCACCAGACAGCCGTTGGGCGCCTTCGACCTGCTCGCATAGGTGAAGCCGTGCCAGTCAACCGAGCAGATCTTCTGCGGCGGCCCGACGAGACCGCGCATCGCCTGCTGTAGGCCGATCGAGGCGGCCTTGTCCAGCGTTCCCACCACGACGGTCGGGAGGAAGCGGAAGATTTCCTGGTCAACGACGTGCACCGGCAGCGCTCCGCGCCGCCAGGGGCAGCGCGGGTTGGTGCAGTGATGTTCCAGCTTCCAGCGTTGCCGGTCGAACCTCATCCGCAGGTTCTCGTCGCGGCAGAACGGACAGTGCAGCAGTACCCGGTACTTGTCCGGCATACCCGGGCTGTCCGGACCGATCTCGTCGCCCGCCGGCCTGGGCACGATCTTGTTGGGCGTACCGGCCTGACCGACCAGGAACCCGAGGCTGAACGGCGCACCTTTGACATCGGCCACCCGACGCGCCACCGCATCCCGGCGTACCAGCTCGGCGCCGGCGAGCGCGTCGGCGAAACGTTGCGTCTGTTGCAAGCTGAGCAGCCGGAGCGGAAACCGGGACCAGGCCGTCACGCCGGTGCGCTTGCCGGTGAGCCGATCGAAGAAGGCCGTCGTCAACAACAGCCCCAGATAGGTCTCGGTCTTGCCGCCCCCGGTGGCGAACCAGACGGTGTCGACGAACTTCGCGTCCTCAACGGGTTCGGCGAGGAAGTGGATCGCGGACAGCAGGAAGCCAACCTGGAACGGCCGCCAGGCGTCGTAACCGCGCCCCTGCGCGCTCCACCCGATCGCCTGGTTCATCAGCTGGAACGACTGGCGAACATCTCGATTCGTCCCCAGTAGCCGCAGCCCGGCCCGCAGCCGGTCGAGTTCGGCGAACACCTCGGCGGCCGCCCGGTCCGCCTCGGCGCGCATTCCCGCCGTCCAGCCCTCAACCGCCTCCCGGGTGGCCAGCGCCGAGGCGGACCAGTGGGCCTGGTCGTACGCGTCGAGTGCGTCAACCAGCGCGGTGAGCTCCGGAACCGGGTCGGCGGCGAGCCGCTCGAACGACAGCGTCGGCTCCGGTCGGCTGCTGTTCCAGTAGCCGGGGCGGACGGTTTGGACCGTGGTGGTGTCCGAACTGCGGAACACCCCGGGCGCGGGCACCTCGACACCCACGTTGAGGCCGTACGCCGGCACGTCGCGGTCGTAGCGGAAACTGTCCGGCAGGGCCTCCAACTGGAACGGGGTGGTGCGGAGACCGGTGACCTCCAGCTGCGTCTCGTACAGGTGCGAGTCGGTCAGATCGCGGGACTTCCCCGGACTGGTGTTGACCAGCTGTACGACCAGCTCGGGGTCCTGATGCCAATCCTCCACCTCGACCCGGACCTCAGCCGTCCGCCCCGGCGCGCCCACCCCGGCGAAGGCGGCTCGCAGCTGCCCGGCGCCGAAGATTCCACCTTCGGCGCCGGCCACGACAGCGATCTCCTCGTCGACGGGACCGGTACGCCACCAGCGCCGGTCCGGGTCCGGACCATCCCTGGGGTCCCTCACCCAGGCGCGGGCCCGCACCGTCACCGTCATCGACCACGGCGGTGCCTCGGCCGGGCGGAACCGGATGCCGATCGCGCACGGGTCCAGCCGCTCGGCTCGGTCGTCGCTGGTGCCCTTCCGCACCTCGTCCTCGCACCCGAGTCGTCCCAGCCAAAAGGTTCCCGACGGGGCCACGTCCAGTCGATCCAGTCCGTCGCCCCGGCCCGCCGCGACCACCCGCTGATCGAGCCAGGTGACGAAGGCATCGCACGCCTCCTCCAGCGACTGCACCACCTTGCCGCTCATCGGGTCTTCCCCTCCGTCGACGCGCCGCGCCCCGGTTCGCTACCCAGGTACGGCCGCAGCGCCACCCTTTCCGTCGACCGCTGCAGCTTGCTCATGGCCTTTCCCTGGATCTGGCGGATCCGTTCGCGGCTGACGCCGTAGTCTGCGGCGATGTCGTCCAGGGTCTCTTCCGCGCCGGTGCTGAGGCCGAACCGGCGGCGGATCACGTCGACGGCTCGGTCGGGGAGTACGGTACGGAGGAGGCGGTCGATCTCGCCGCGCAGGGTCGCGTGTTCGACGATCGCTGCCGGGTCGGTGCGCCCATCACGCTCCTCGTCGTGGCCGAGGACGTCCGAGAGGCGAAGGTCACCATCCACACTGAGTAACAGGTCGATGCTGAGAGCCGGTTGGGCAAGCTCCAGCATCGCCTGGACCTTGCCCGGCTCCATGCCGGTGGCGTCGGCCAGTTCGTCGAGCGTCGGCTCTCGACCCAGCCGGTCGGTGAGCTTCCGGGTCGCCCGCCGGATCTTCTGGATCCGTTCGTGGACATGCATGGGTACCCGGATGGTCCGGCCGTGGTTGCCGATGCCCCGTTCGATGCTCTGCTTGATCCACCACGTCGCGTAGGTGGAGAACTTGTAGCCCTTGGAGCCGTCGAACAGGTGGGCGGCGTGGATGAGGCCCGTGTTGCCGTCCTGGATGCGGTCGGCGAAGGCGACGCCGGTCTGGCGGTATTGCCGGGCTTTGGCGATCGACACCACGAGCCGCAGGTTCGCGCACACCAACGCCGTGTGGGCGTGCTGCCCCTCGATCGCACGGTGGTGCAGCGACCGGCGGTCCGTCGCGGACAGGTCCGATCCGTTGGCGTCGAGTGCGGCCCGAGCCGCTGCGCCCTGCTTCATCAACGACCAGAGCTCCACCTCGCGAGCGGCGTCGAGCAGCGGGTATCGGCCGATCTCCCGGAGATACTGGCGAACCGTGTCGTCGGGTGGTTCGTTGCCCGGTCGGCCGGACCTGACCGGTCCCGTGCTGGCCGAGGCTGGGAGGTCAACGCCAGCGTCGGCCAAGAGGCCGAGTAGCTCACCGGTCTGTGCCGCGGTGAGGCTTCGCCGGGTTGCCAGCAGGGCGACGTCGGCACGGGTGAGCCTTCCCCCCGTCCGGAGCCAGTCTCCGAAAAGGTCCTCGAACGCCCGGCCGACGGCATCGTCTGCAGGAAGGGGAACGGAAGGCACCGGATCGTCATCGAACATCCACCCGACGTCACTGTCCGGTAGGTCCTCGTCCAGTGTGGCCTCGGCCCCGCCCACCACCGGCTCGGTGGCGGTTCCGGTCGCGGTCGTGGCGGTACTGGTGGTCTCGGTGGCACTGGTGGGGGTGGCGGTGGGGGCGACCTGGGCTTCGAGCGTTGGGGTGGCGTCTGGAGGACGGGTGCGGTCGCTGCTGGCCTGCGGCTGGGCCAGCGCCACCACAAGTGCATCAATGTCGCTGCGGGTAAGGCGGTGCCGGGCGACGAACTCCCCGATCGCGGACTGTGCCTGGTGTACGTCCCCGTTGTCGATGATCGCCCGTAGTTCGTCCATGAGTGCAGCAGACGCTTTCGCGGACCGCACCATTTAGGTGATGATGGCGGTAGTCATGCTTCCTCCCCTGGTTGGTAGCACTCAGCGTAGGGAATGGATGCGACAAAGAACATGAATCGAACAAATGTTCCATGACCTCGTCGGTGCGGGACGCGCTCAGCGGGTCTTCCAGCTTGAGTGCTGCGCGCATAGACTCCGTCGGTGCTTGAGGTGGCGGGGGAATTCGAGATTCACCAGCGTAGGCAACACGAACTGCGCGCAGCCGACAGCTACCCCTGCCGTTCGAAGATCGAAGCGGCGCCGTGGTGCGTCGGCATGCCGCAGTCGGTATCTTCACCGCCGAGGCGGTGCTTTCGTGGTACGTCGACTGGACCAACTTCACCGACGAGTGCCCGGCAGTCACGGGCACCGTCGAGCAGTGGATCAGACGGCTGGCACTGGCCCTCGACCGTGCTTGGGTCTGAGGAGGTTTAGCTGGTGTCCGTAGTTCTCCGGGATTGTACTTTTCAGTACCGTGCAGACATTCCGGTGTTCCGTGACCTGACCGTCGAGTTTCAGCCCGGTACGACGGTGTTGCTCGGCCCCAACGGTGCCGGCAAGTCCACGTTGCTGTCGCTGATCGTGGGGCTGCTGCGGCCAGGCGCCGGCACCGTACGGATTGGTCGGCTGGTCAGTCACGCCCGGCGTACCCGGTCGCGGTACCGTCGTTCGGTCGGTTGGCTACCGCAGCGCGTCATGGCGATGCCGGGTTTGAAGGTGCGGGAGCAGGTCGCCTATGCGGGCTGGCTGAAGGGGCTCAACCGCCGGGATGCCTGGGCCAACGCGGCGCAGGCGTTGGGTCGGGTTGGCCTGGGGGAGCTGGCGGAACGACCCAGTAAGACGCTTTCCGGTGGTCAGCTCCGCCGGGTCGGGATCGCGCAGACCCTGGTTCACGACGCGAAGCTGGTCGTGATGGACGAGCCCTCGGCTGGGTTGGATCCGCAGCAGCGGCGGGTGCTGCGGGAGGTGCTCAACGGGGTTGCCGGCGATGTCGACCTGCTGGTGTCGACGCATCAGACCGAAGACATCAGTGATATCTACCAGCAGGTGGTGGTGCTGGATCACGGCGTGGTGCGGTTCCATGGTGGGGTGCCGGAGTTTATGGCGCTGGCGCAGCCGAACGTCGAGCTGTCTCGACGGGCCGAGGACGCCTACGCGCAGTTGATCGGTGCGGAGGTATGAACGAGCGGAGCGCTGGCAGCTGGCGGACGATTTACCCCTGGCGCGCTCGTGCGGAGATCTACGTGACCGGGCCGATGCTCGCCCTGGTGCTTCTCCAGGGGACGGCAGTGGCCGATACGGTCACGTCCGGGTACTGGATGGGCGCGGTGGCCAAGGCCAACCTGATGTTGTTCATCCTCGTGCCGCTCTGCGCGGTCTGCGCCGCCTGGGAGGGGGCGCGGCACCGCGGCGGCGGCGTCAACGAACTGGGCATCGCTCGGCCGGTGTGGGTGGTCGCTGCCGTCGCGGTGGCGCCGACGCTGGTGATGGGGGTGCTCGGGGTTGCCGCAGCGGTGGTGTCGACCGCGCCTGCGGCAGTCGGTGCGCCCGGAGGCCCGCCGCTCGGGTTGATTGGTGCCTACCTGGTGGTGATGGCCGGTCACACCATTGTCGGCTACGGGCTTGGGCGTTGGCTGCCGCCGGCGCTGGCGCTGCCGGCCAGCCTGGGTGGCTCCTACGTGTGGCTGGCTTACCCGGCTGCGGTCGAGCCGTTCTGGATCCGGCACCTCAACGGACTGTCCTTTGAAAGCTGCTGCTCGATCGCTTATCAGCCGGACGGCCGGGCGGTGCTGGCCACCGTGCTCTTCGCCGTCGGCATCGGTGTTGGCACGCTGATCGCGCTGGGCGGCAGCCGGCTGTCCCGCATCGGCGGTGCGGTGAGCGGCACCGCCCTGCTTCTGGTCGCGGTCACGGTGGCGTTGCCGCTCGGCCCCGCCGTTGGTGGCCCGCGCGACGGAGCACCGCGGTGTGCTGGGCAGCGGCCCACGCTGTGCCTGTGGCCGGAGCAGGAGCAAGCCCGAGACGTCATCCACCCGGTGCTGGCATCGGCGTACTCCCGGCTCGGCGAGGTCGGCCTCATGCTGCCGGAGACGGTGACCAGCGACGTCCGCGCTGCCGACACCAAACAAGGCAACGCGGCCGAGGCGGTCTTCATCGGCCCGCCGGCCAGGCCGGACCCGCAGGTGGTGGTATGGAGCCTGGCGAACAGCTTTGTGCCGGACACATTGCCGCCCTGCGCGGCCCACGGGCGGTGGCCTGGCGTCGACAACCGTGCCGCGTTGGCGGTGTGGGTGGCGTTGGCAGCCGGCGTGCCGGCATCGACGTTGGACTCGACCGCCCCGCCGGAGCTGATCGACCTGGTGGTCCGGGTACGTCAACAACTCGACAACGAGCAGCAGCTCGCCTGGTACCGCGCCAACCTGGTGCCGATGGGCGACTGCACCACCCAGCCGCGACTTGACCCAGCTTCCTTCGCCTCGGAGCAGCCGCGGTGATCTGGTGGTGGCGCACCCGCGCCTTGACCGCGGTGACGGTCGCGTTCGCCGGGAGCCTCGCCGCCGCGATCGTGATCGGCGGTGAGGTGCTACCGCTGCCCAGTCTGGCCGGGGCGTTGCTCGTGCCGATCGTGTTCGCGCTGTTGCTGCCGCTCGTCCCGGTCGTCTTCCTCTGGCATGGCATCGACCGCAGCGGCGGTGACCTGGAGGCCACCGCGTTCCGCCTGGTGGCCGCTCGGGACCTGGGTGCCGCCGCGACGATCGTGCTGGTGACCGCGATTCTGGTCGGCGTCACCTCGGCGACCGGCTCGTGGCAGCTCGGCCCCGGATACCTGCGTAACCTCATCGGTTTCCTCGGTCTGGCCCAACTGGTCGCCCCGATCATCGGCACCCGACTCGCGGCGCTGTCCCCAGTCGGCGCGGTGATCGTCAGTGCGCTCTTCGGCACCGGCCACGGTGGCCTGGTGTACTGGTGGGCGTGGCCGGTCGCCGACACCCACTCCACACTTGCCTTCGCCGAAGCGGCACTGCTGCTGGGGATCGGTACGGCGGTAACGGTGTGGCGGTTCAACCGAAGCGGGCCTGCCCGGCTGGGCCGATGGCGAGTAGCCCGGTAGCCGGCCCAGCCGCGCTGATCCGCACACCCCGCTCCGGATCGACGATCACTGCGTCTAGGGCGGGTGGACGATGGGCCGAACCGCCGCTGGCCTACTCACTGTGGAGAACCGCGGCGATCGGGAGTTTGCCGGCTCTTCTGGCGGGCAGGGCAGCGCCCAGGACCGCGATCGCCACGCCCACGAGCACTACCAGGGACAGACCGCCGACCGTCCAGACGTTGGTGATTCGAGCCGGTAGGTCGCGCTCCGCGGCCTCGGCCATCAGCGGTAGGACCAGGCGGTGCGCACCCACCCCGAGCGGGATGCCCAGGCAACCTGCCGCCAAGCCCAGGGTGGCCATGGAGGTCACCATCATCGTCACCACCTGACCTGGCGTCATCCCGATCGCCTTCAGCATGCCGAGATCCCGGCGACGTTCTCGCGTGTTGAGCAGGACGGTGTTGAAGACGCTCAGCGCGACGACCAGGCCGATGATTGAGGCGAAGGCGATAGAAATGATCGTGACCGACACGGTGAAGGAGTTACCCAGGCCGAAGTTGGCTGACCAGGCTGACAGCCCTGGATCTGCCTGGCGAACGGCGGCCAGGTAGGTGGCGACCGGCGTGTCGGAGGCGAGTCGGATGTAGTAGAGGACTTCGTGACTCACCACCTGGTGGTCGGGTGCGAGGCGGGTGCGGAGCTGCCAGTCGGCGAAGATGGTGTCGCCGCCAAAGGCGCCCTCGATCGTCTTGCCCACGATTGTCACCGGCTCGTGGCCACCGGCATAGGCCAGTTCCAACTGGTCACCGACCTGGGCGCCCAGGTGGTGGAGGGCGGCCGAGGAGGCGACCACCTCATTCGGCGCGGTCATCCACCGGCCCTCTACGAGCTGGTCCTGATGGCCGAGGGTGGCCGAGTCGCCGCGCAGGAAACTCACCGGGACCGGGTCGCGGTGGCCGAGGGCGGTGAGTTGCATGGGCAGCTCAGCGGTGACGTGGGAGGTTCCGGGCAGCCCGCGTAGCAGCGACTCCACCTGCGGGTCGGTGCGGTCGGTGGGGGGATTGCCCAGGGACGGGTTGTTCGGGCGCACCTGCACCTGCACGGCGTCGGCACGGTCCACGGCCTGGCCGTAGCGGACCAGCGACGCGGCCAGACCGCCAGCGAACGTCACGCTGGTGACGCCGAGTAACAGCGCCGCCATGGTCAGACCGGTCCGTCCGGGACGGCTGAAGGGTAGCCCCAGACCCAGGCTGACGGCCCGGGGCAGCCGAATCCCGGAGAGCGCGCGTTGCACCCGCAGGCCGCGCCCCGTCCTCGGCGCGGCGCTGGCGCTGATCGCCTCGGCAGCGGACAACCGGCGGGTGCGGGACGCGGGAACGAGGGCAGTCAGCATGACCAGCGCCGGGACGCCGAGGAGCCCGGTGAGTGGCACCCACGCGCCGGTCTCGAGCTGACCGCCGAAGCCAAGGCCCTGAAACGCGATGCCGATCAGGGGACGGGTAGCGACCGTGCCCAGTACCGCCCCGGCAACGGCACCGGCCGTCGCCGGCACCGTCACCATGACGAGGTAGACGGACACCACCTGACGCGGTGTGAAGCCGAGCGCCTTCAGCACGCCGATGTGCCGGAGTCCGGAGACGACCGCGCCGCTGATCACGTTCGCCACGATCAGGACGGCGACGATCAGGCCGAGCACTCCGAAGACGATCAGAAACGGCAGGATCGTGCCAGGGCCGGCGGCGACGGCTTCCTTCTGGGTCAGGTAGGAGCTGGCCGCGATCAGGCCATCACGTGGCAGGCTGGCTGTCGCCACCTCCACCTGCTCGGTGGTCGCGGCGTCGCGGAAGCGGTAGAGCACCTGGGCGGTGGTCGGCCCAAGCTGGGCCATCGTGGCGGGAGAAACCCAGGCGTCGGCGGTGTGGGACACGCTGTAGGCGACACCGACGATGGTCAGCTGCGGCCGACCCGGCGTGGTGATCTTCTTCCCGATGATGTCCTGGGTGAAGTTGTCGGCTGCGCTCGGTGACGACGGCGGCAGGATGTTCACCACGATCTCGTCCGGGTCGGTGGCCCACCGCCCGGCCCAGAGGTCTACCCGGTCCACCGGCCCGGCGGGGTCAGCGCGGCCGACGACGGTGAGCGGTCCGGTTGCCCAGACCGGCCCGCCGTCCGCCGGAACGTCCAAGACGAGTTGTCCGAACGGGCCTGCGACCGCCTCGGTGTCGGTGCCGCCCGTGGGCGGTGCCGGGGTCGAGTAGGTGGCGATGACGTGCGGGCCGCGCTGTGCGGCGAAGGCCCGCTCGAAAGGGGCGCTCGACAGGTCCAGCAGCCCCGCCGCCAGTATGACCGTCGCGCTTGCGCAGAGCGCCACCAGTGCGATCACCGAGGTCTGGAACCTCCGTCGCCGTACCGCCGCCCGGGCGGCTCGCCATACCGCGCTCATGCCGTCCGTCCCAGTGCCCGCTCGCCGACGATCCGGCCGTCGGCCAACTCCACCATCCGGCTCGCGCAACGTTCGGCGACCGCCGGGTCGTGGGTGACCAGCAGCAGCGTTTGGCCGATCTGGTTGAGGTCGAGCAACAGGTCCATCACCTGCTCGCCGGTACGGCTGTCGAGTGCTCCGGTCGGCTCGTCGGCCAGCAGCAGCGCCGGGCGGTTCATCAGCGCGCGGGCCACGGCGACCCGCTGCCGTTCCCCGCCGCTGAGCGTCGCCGGGTAGGCGTTGCGGCGGTCGGCGATGCCGAGTTCCTCGAAGAGCTCCAGCGCCCGCCGCCGGGCCTGCCCGGCCCGTACGCCCATCAGCTGGGCGGCCAGCGCCACGTTGTCCAGCGCGGGCAGGTCGTCGAGCAGGTTGAAGAACTGGAAGACGAAGCCGATGCGGCGTCGCCGGAACAGGGCCAGCCCGGCCTCGCTGAGTTCGCTGAGGTCCTCGTCGTGCACCTCGACCCGCCCGGCACTCGGCCGGTCCAGCCCCGCGATCACGTTCAGCAGCGTCGACTTACCGCAGCCCGAGGGCCCCATGATGGCGACCGCTTCCCCCGACTCGACCCGGAGTGAGACACCGTCCAGGGCCGTCGCGTCGCCGTACTCTTTGCGCACCTCATCCAGGCGCAGCACCGTTGTCATGGCCCGAGGCTAGGTCGGCGTCCACGCCGGAATCGTCCCCGCCGGGATGCAGCTCGACGCCGGGTGTCATCCTGCCGATGTACGCCGCCACCACCAGGGACCGATGCGTGCCCGTGCCCGATCTGAGATTGTGGCCCGGTGATTCCCTTGGCCGCCACGCTGGCGGCAGCAGGTGTGGCAGCGGGAGCCGCCGTGGCGTTCGGTATCGCCGCGGCCCGTGCTCGTCACCGGCACCGCCGGGTCCTGGCGGAGCGGGGCTGGCTGTTGGAACGGGAGCGCCAGGCTGCCGCCGCTGCCGCGGTTGACGCCGAGCGGGCCCGCATCGCCCGGGAACTGCACGACATCGTGAGTCACCACGTCAGCGTGATGGTGGTGCAGACCGGTGCCGCGCGGGAGGTGCTGGGCGCCGCCGGAGAGTCGGTCCCACCCGAGGCCGCCGAGGCGCTGGCCGCCGTCGAGGGGGCCGGTCGTGATGCGCTGACGGAGCTACGGCACCTGCTGGGACTGCTCGCCCCCGCCGCCGACGGCCAGGAGGCCACCGAGACGCCCGACGAGTACGCGCCGCAGCCGAGCCTGAGCCAGCTGAGTCAGCTGGTCGATCGAATCGCCTTCGCGGGCCTGCCGGTCGACGTACGCGTCAGTGGCGAGCCGCATCCCCTACCGACCGGAATCGACGTGACGGCGTACCGCATCATCCAGGAGGCGCTGACCAACGTGCTCAAGCACGGCGAAGCCGACCGGGCCGAGGTCGAGGTCCGGTACGCGCACCGGTACCTGCGTGTCGAGGTCCTAAATCCGGGGCCGAGCGTCCTGTCCGGCCTGCCCGCGGCAAGGCAACCGGCCGACGGCGCCGGCCGTGGCCTGCGCGGCCTGCGCCAGCGGATCGCGGTCTACGGTGGCGACCTCGACGCCCGGCGTCGTCTCGGCGGCGGCTACCGGGTTCGCGCCCGCATCCCCCTGGACCCGGCGTGACCGGGCCACGGGTTCTCATCGCTGACGATCAGCTGCTGGTCCGCACCGGATTCCGGATGATCCTCAAGGCTCGCGGGGTGGAGGTGGTAGGTGAGGCCGCCGATGGCGTTGAGGCCGTCTCCGCGGCGAGGCGGTTCCATCCCGATGTGGTTCTCATGGATATCCGGATGCCGAACCTCGACGGTCTCGCCGCCACCCGGCAGGTCATGGCGTTGCTACCGCGGTGCCGGGTCATCATGCTCACCACGTTTGACCTCGACCGGTACGTCTACGCGGCGCTCGCCGCGGGTGCCAGCGGCTTCCTCCTCAAGGACGTGACCCCCGAGCACCTGGCCAACGCGGTACGCCTCGTCGCCACCGGCGATGCCCTGCTCGCCCCTGTGATCACCCGTCGCCTGGTGGAGCGGTTTACGATCGAGTCCGCCCCGGTGCCACCGCACCACGACCTCAGCCCGCTTACCCCGCGTGAGCTCGAGGTGCTGACCCTGCTCGGTGCCGGCCTGTCCAATGCCGAACTCGCCCAGAAGCTCACGCTCAGCGCGGCGACCGTCAAGACCCACGTAGCACGGATCTTCGCCAAGCTTCACCTGCGGGACCGGGCCCAGGCCGTCGTCCTGGCGTACGAAACCGGTCTCGTACGCCCTGGCGACCCGTCCCGCTGACTTGTTCCTACAGAGTGGCGACGGCGCGGGCGGTCCTGCGGTCGTCGGGCTGGCCAGGGGCCAGTCGGGCGGCGGCAACGAGCTCCGGTTCGCCGTGGACGGGCTGGATTTGTCCTACCTGCCGGCGATCGTCACGGCACTGAGTGGGATCGAGGCGGCGTACCCCGTGTTGGGTTCCCCGTGACGTAGCGGCCGCAGGGTCGCGACCGCAGACGTCGCCCGTCAACAACAGGACCAGGTGCTGGTCCGGTTACGGGAGTCCTCCACCTTGGATGTAGCCGTTTAGCTGGCGTTCTTCGGCTTGCCGGACCTGCTGGGCGATCTTTCGCGACTGACGTGGCGCTCGATCGCGTCGGCGTTCGCTGCGGTGAAGTGCGGAGGCCAGTTGCGGCACAAAGGCCAGCACTATTCGTCATTGCGACACACGACGACTCACTTTCCTGAACGGATGACGAGGTGCTCTGCGGAGCCGGCGCCCTTGTCGGAGCGCCGCGTAACGGCGTGGGGTTGGCAACGCCGTTACGCGGCGACGACGTCACTACGTGGCGATGATGTCGGCGACGACGCAGGCGATGTTGTCCGGCGCGCCGGCCGCGTAGGCCAGGTCGATCAGCCGTTGTGCGGTTGACTCGGGGTCACCGGACTCGGCGAGGGCGGTGTGCAGGTCGCTGCGGCTGACGACGGCGGACAGGCCGTCGGAGCAGAGCAGGTAGCGGTCACCGGCCACCGCGGTACGCAGCGCCAGGTCGGCTTCGACGGGCTGGCTGCCGCCACCGAGCGCGCGGGTGAGCAGTGCGCGCTGCGGATGGGCGGCAGCCTCCTGGGGGCTGAGCTTGCCGTACTCGACCTGGCTCTGCACCCAGGTGTGGTCCTGGGTGAGCTGCGCGAGTTCACCGCCGCGTAGCAGGTAGACACGGGTGTCGCCGATGTGCACCAGGGCTAGTTGCGTGCCGCGACGCAGCAGCGCGGTCAGGGTGGTGGCCGGCTGGTTGTCGTCGGTGCTGGTGGCGTGCACCGCGCGATCGACGTCGTCGATGGTCGCGGCCAGCATGGCGAGCAGGTCAACGGCGGGCCGGTCGGTCAGTTCGAGCGCTTTGAGTGCGTTGACGGCCGCGCTACTGGCGGTGGCGCCGGCGCCCCGGGTGCCGTCGGCGACGGCCAGCAGCCGGTCACTGGCGTAGGCGACGTCCTCGTTGCTGTCGCGCCCGATGCCCTGGTCGCAGCGGACGGCGTAGCGGACGGTCGGGGTGGGGTTGGTGGCGGACATGGTGAGGCCCTCCTGGGACAGATGTGCGACGAGGCGGGCGACGTGGTGTGCGCGGGTCGCGGTGTCGGCCGCGACCTGTTGCCAGTAGGCGGAGACCGCGCGGGCCGCCGCGTCCGGCTCCAGGTCGCACACGGTACGGATGTCGGCCAGCGGCATGCCGATGCGGCGTAACTGGGCGATCAGCCGAGCGTGCGCCAACTGCTCCGGGTCGTAGAACCGGTAGCCGGACTCGGGATCGACCGCCGCGGGCGGCAGCAGCCCCACCTCGTCGTACAGGCGCAACGCCTTCGGGGTCAGCCGCGCCGCCCGGGCGAACGCGCCGATCGTCAGCAGCTCCACGGTGTCATCCTCCTCGTGCCGGCCGGGTGGCCGGCACGGACCACGGTGCTGCTTGCCCAAGGGTCAAGGTCAAGCGCTGAGCCGTATCGCGACGGTCGGAGCCGGTCAGGGTCGTTCGACCCGCACCGGATCGCCGCGGACCAGTTCGTCGTGGGCGCGCCTTCTGGTGGCCACCAGCGCTCGCTGGGCTGCCTCGTCGCCGACGGCGAGCCGTTGCCGTAGCAGCCGCAGGGCGATACCGCGGTTGAGGCTGAACTGCCGCTCGGTGTCGACCACGACGGTGGTGCCGGTCGGACGATGCGTAGCCCGTACGGCGGTGCTGGCCTTGTTGCGATGCTGGCCACCCGGCCCACCCGTGCGTACGGCAAGCACCTCCACGTCCGCCTCGGCGAACGGCGTGACCGGGGCGTCCACCTCGCACCGGCGGGCTGCGACGTACCAGTTCTTTCTGCCCTGGCCGGCGCGGTAGGGGCTGGGCGCCTGCCAGCACAACGTCCCGGTCCAGCTGTCGGCGAACGCCTCCACCTCGGCGCCGGTGAGTCGGAGTAACACCGACCGGTAGGTGCCGGGTCGGTCGCCGACGACGCTGTCCAGCCGTACCACGTCCACGTTGTTGCGGGCGGCGTCGGCCTCCAGCCGGCGCAGCAGCCGGGCCACCGCCCAGGCGCACTCCTTGGGACCCCGGCCAGCCGACAGCAGCAGGTGCAAGCTCATCGCTGCCCCCGCCGCCGGCGCTCCGGTCGTCGGTCGGCGCGCGGGGGCATGCCCACGTCCGGGGTCTTGTAGGTGACCAGCGGGACCGTGGTCGTCACCGGGGTGGCGAGTCCATGGGCGACCAGATCACCGACGACCTGCTCGATCCGCTTGTACGCGGTCGGCGCCTCCTCGAACAGCAGTTGCCGGTCGCCGCAGACCACCAGCGAACCCAGCGGGGTACGGCGCAGCTCCTTGACCGTGTGCTTGGCCCGGCCCCGGCGCAGCGCGTCCGCCCGGGACATCTTGCGGCCCGCCCCGTGCGCCACCGAATGATTGGCCTGGGCGCCCGCGTGCGCGGCCACCAGGTACGACGGGGTGCCGCGGGTGCCGGCGACGAGTACGTCCCGGCCGTCGCCCGGCGCCGCGCCCTTCCGGTGCAGGTAGTGCCCGTCGCGTACCTCGACCAGGTTGTGGCATTGGTCCACGATCGGCGCTGTCGGCTCGGCACCCAGCGCGATCGCGGCCCGGGCGGCCAGCAGCCGTCGGTTCAGCGAGCCCCAGCGCACCGCGTCGTCGTGCCGCGCCAGGTACCCGGCCGGGTCCTCGGTGGGCCCGGCGCCGCACTGCTCGGTGTGCGCACGCAGAATCCGCTCGCCGAGGCCGCGGGATCCGCTGTGGACGACGAGGACCGTGTCGCCGGCGGTGAGCCGGAGCCGTGCGGCGTGGCCCGGGTCGAGGACCTCGCCGACGCGGGCGAGCTCGACGAAGTGGTTGCCCCGCCCGACGGTACCGAGACCGTCGAGGTGGCCGGCGGGGATGTCACCGTCCAGCACCGACCAGGCCGGGTCGTCGGCGTCGCGGTCCGGGTCGAGCGGGCGGTCCAGGTCGGGGAAGCGGGCGGCGAGCCGTTCCGGTACAACCCGCTTCAGCGCGATCGGGAAGACGGCGATGCCACAGCCAATGTCCGAGCCGACCAGGTGGGGGTAGAGCACGGTCGAGGTCATCGCGGCGCCGATCGGGGCACCCTTGCCGGGGTGCAGGTCCGGCATGCCGGCGACGTGGACCATGCCGTGCAGGGCGGCCAGCTGGCGGCACTGGTCAACGGCGTCGGACTCGACCCAGCTGGTCGGGGAGGCGAAGACGGTGACGGTGGCAGGGGTGGGTTCCGGCCGGGGCTCCGGCCGGAAGGGTGGAACAGACAAGGACGCTCACTTCTCGCCAAGGGTTGGGTGGACGGCCGCCGATCGCGATGGCATGGCGGCGACGAAGGTGCTGCCCTCACAACGACATGCCGCCAAGCATCCCGGACTTCACTGTCGCCGACAATCGACTTTTGAATCCGCCGGTGAAGGCGGATCACCCGTCGCCGGGATCCCGCGCGGTGGAAGCAACGGACCGGCACCAGCGCGGCGAGCGATCGGGGCTCGTGACCGATCGGCTGTGGAGCCACCGCCTACTGCGGATCCCGGTGTGGGCGGGTGGCACCAGCCCGAAGCGGCTAGCCGTCGAGGCTGCGCAGGACGCAGAACTCGTTGCCCTCGGGGTCGGCCATCACCACCCAGCTCCGATCGGGGCCCTGCCCCACATCGATCCTGCTTGCCCCGAGGGCGAGCAGCCTGGTCACCTCCTCGTCAGTGCTGCAGTCGATCGGGCTGATGTCGAGGTGCAGTCTGTTCTTCACGCTCTTGCCCTCGGGCACCTGGAGGAACAGCAGGGTGGGCGGCATCTGGCGATCCCGGACCGCCTCGGCGGTCGGCACCCAGGAGCCGATTTCTACCGTGCCCTCGCCCTGGTCGATCACCTTGAAGTCCAGTGCTTCGCACCAGAAGGTGGCGAGCCGCTCCGGATCGCGGCAGTCAACTGCCAGTTCGGTGAACCTGCTGGTCATTCTGCTCCTCAGCGGTACGGATGGGATTCCGAGTATCGGCCCGGGCTGCCCGGCTGGCAATCCCGAGCTTTACTTGATCACCGGGGGAGACGTCACTCGGATGACGCGCTGGCGTCGATGCGCCGGAGCAGGGCAGCGAGAACATTTCGGCGCGGGCGGGGGTGTCCGGGTGGACCGCGACGGCCAGTCGGTTCGCGGTAGTTTTGCGGCCATACCAATTTCCTAGGATGCTCTACGGGGCGTGGCATGGCGTGGCCCTGGCGTACCCCCGGTGTCGCTCGCCCCGCCGTCCTGCGGTGCCCACCTGGCCTACCAGCTGGCTGGGTGAAAGCCACTCGTCCGTGAGTCGTCGTCACCAATGGCGATGTCTATGCCGGTTTGGGGTCTGGTCGGGGCCATCGTGGTGGTGGAATCCCGGCGGGGGTGGGGGCGTTACACCCTGCGTACGACCGAGCAGGCGGCCCCGGGAATGGTGGTGGCCGGTCGGTCGTTACATCTGGACCCGGCGCCGCGATGTGTGCCCCTGGTGAGGCCCGCGGTCGCCGACCCCCTTTTCTCTTGTGATCTTTTTGAGCGCCGGACGGTGCTTGCACCCCTTTGCCGCCTGACCCCCTTCAGGCGTGTGGGTGGGTGTCGACCCCCGAATGGAGCAACCCCCATGAAGAACACGATTCTGCGTCGTAGTGTCCTTGGTATCGCTGGTCTGGCCCTGTCCACCGGTGTCGTCGCCGGCCCCCTGGCCACCCTCACCGACACCACCCCCGCAGCGGCTGCTGCTGGCGTGGCGCAGGCGGAGAAGCCGGAC
>NZ_JABZED010000008.1:26064-28419 GCF_013416675.1 Salinispora sp. H7-4 | reverse complement strand
GATGGCGAAGCCGGTGTCGGTTTCGGCGGCGGCGCGTACGGAGATGAAGCTGTCGGGTTGGTCGGGCAGTTTCAGGGTTGCGGTGTGGCGGTTGTTGTCGCCCGGGGTGAGGGTGATGGGTTGCCAGGTGGTGCCGTCGTCGTAGGAGACCTCAAGCTCCACTGCGGTGATGGTGCCGGTGCCGGTACCGCCCGGCTGTGGTCTGGGGGTGATGCTGATGTCTTGGCGGGTGCCGGCTTCGACGTCGCCTCGTAGGTCGGTCTCCAGCTCGTAGTCGAGCTGCAGCAGGGTGAGCGGTTCGGGGGAGTTGGGGTCGGCGTCGTTGGTGCTGGAGATGAAGTCCCACTCGGTGTGGGTACGGGTCGACAGCCGCCACTCGTCGGCTGGGCGTGATGCGTCCAGCACCAGCCGGTACGGCAGCGTCCCGGCCGGCACCTCCATGTCTGGCAGGTATGCGCTCCTGGTGTTCTCGTGCAGCAGCGTGTCGCCCTGGTAGAGCCGCGTGTTCGTCGACACCGAGTTGGGGCCCATAAACCCGCCGTGTTCGAGCTGGGTGCCCGAAGGGCTCCAGGTTTGCACGTTGAGGGTCATGGTGTCCTGGTGTCGGCTGTTTGGATGGTCGTAGCCGCGGCTGAAAGCGGGTCGGACGGCGGGTGCGAACCAGTCCAGGCTGGTGGTCGACCCCTTGTCGTACGAGTTGCTGTAGGAAGCGTCGCGCCAGGGGCCTTGACTATGCCTCTCGTGCCAGTCGATTCCTGGGGTGACCCATTCGGTGCGGGTGCCGGGGTACCACTCTCGCTCGATGATTCCGAGCGCCAGGGTGAAGGTCAGGTCGTGGCGGTAGCCCACACCAGTGGTGTCCTGGACGGCGTGGTAGCGAGCATCGATTCGGGCCAGGTCGTGGTGGCTGGGGTGGTAGGTGAGGGGCTGGTCCGGCACCTGGTCCCGCCAGACCTTGGCCAGGTCGTAGATGGTGTCGGGGTGCTGCTCCTGGCTGACCTGCAGCGGTGGTGTTCCGTGTTTGGCGAGTGTGATCAGGATGTTTCCGATGTCGCGGTGGACGCTGGCGACGGGGATGGGGGAGTTGCCGACGTATTCGTGGAGGATTCCGGGGTTGTCGTTGACGATCAGGAGGAGTGCGGCTCCGGCGGTGGCTGCGGCGGCGGCCTGGTCGGTTGCCCTGATGTCGTCGCTGCGTTTGACGACGGCGATTTTGCCTTCGGCGTCGACGTTGGCGTAGTCCTCGGGGGTGCCGGTGCCGGCGTAGACGGGGCGTAGCCACTGGGTACCGGTGGTGATGGTGCTGTTGCGTTGGACCACGGTGTCGATGGGGAGCAGGCCGAAGGCGCGCAGGCTCAGGACCGGCTCACCCTTACGCCATCGGGCCCCCATGCTGAACGAGCTCTCGGTGGTCTTCTCAGTCGGCAGTACATACAGGTCGTCGTAACTTCCCGAGACTTCGCGTATGTAGTGGAAGCGGTTGCCTTCGGGGTAGTCGACGACGTATTCGAGTTTGCGCTGTCGGTCCTCGGTGCGCTGGGGGGTGGTGGTGTCGAGTAGTCGGGCCTGGCGGGCGTCCAGGTTTACCTCGGTTGGTTTGTCGAGTACGACTTCCGGGGCGACCAGCAGGGCGAGGCCGAGGGAGTCGGCCTGTTCACCCGCGACGTCAAACTCAGTTTTCAGGGTGTAGGTCCCGGGTGGGAGGCGCAAGGTCTGCTCACCGTCGACGTCGAGGAAGTCGGAGAACCGCCCACCGGCCTCCTCTATCCGGACGGTCGCGCTGGTGGGTTCGCCGTTGCGGTCGCGGAGTGTGATGGTGAGGTCGTAGTGTTCGTCCTCTTTGAGGAGGCCGAGGGCGGTGCGGGTGATGGTTTCGCCGGTGCTGGCATCGGTGCCGATGAGGTAGCCGGTGTGTTGGCCAGTGGTGTCTCCGCGGGGGGCGCCGGTTACCGGGACGTCTATCTGACCTGCGGCGGGGACGGTGACCGTGGGGATATCGGGGGTGAACGCCTCGTTGCCGGTGGTGGCTAGGTCGAGGGTGACGGGGGTGGTGCTGGCGTTGGTGAGGGTGACCGCCTTGGTGATGGGGGTGTCGGTGGGTTGGTGTGGCCAGTCGAAGTAGCCGAAGAACATTGAGCCGGTGGCTTGTATGGTCCTGTTCACCGCTGCCGCTACGTCGAGGCGGCCGGTGCCGACCTGGTATGCGCTGTAGGTGTCGCTGAGAGCTTGGGTGCTGCTCATGAGGGCGTTCTTGAGTTGGGTGTTGGTCCAGTTGGGGTGTTGTTGGGTGAGGATGGCGGCGGCTCCGGCGACGTGTGGGGTGGCCATGGAGGTGCCGTCGAGGCTGTGGTACAT
>NZ_JABZED010000008.1:25501-25956 GCF_013416675.1 Salinispora sp. H7-4 | reverse complement strand
GCCGTCGCCGGTGCTGTGTTGGGAGCGGGCGGCGTTGATGGCGACGCCGGGTGCGGTGAGGTCGGGCTTCAGTGCGCCGGTGCCGGCTAGTGGTCCGGCGCTGGAGAAGCCGGCGAGTTGGTCCTGTTTGTCGACGGCACTGACGGTGAGTGCGCTGGCTGCGGTGCCGGGCGAACCGATGAGGCCACCGGATTTGTTGCCGGCGGCGACGACGAAGAGGGTGTCGTGCTGCGCGGAGAGGGTGTCCACGGCGAGGGCCATCGGGTCGAGTCCGTCGGTCTGGGACGGACTGCCGAGGCTCATGTTGACCACGTCGGCGCCCGACTCGGCAGCCCATTGCATGCCGGCGATGACCCAGGAGTCCTGGCCGTACCCGTTGTTGTTGAGGACTTTGCCGACGATCAGGTCGGCTGCGGGTGCGACGCCGGTGTTGTCGCCGTTGGAGGCGGCGCCGG
>NZ_JABZED010000008.1:25257-25408 GCF_013416675.1 Salinispora sp. H7-4 | reverse complement strand
GTGCCGGCGATGGTGGAGGCGACGTGGGTGCCGTGTCCGTTGACGTCGGTGGTGTCTTCGTCGGGGACGAAGCTGACGCTGTCCTGGATTTGATCCACGAGGTCGGGGTGGGTGGGGTCGATGCCGGTGTCGAGGACGGCGACGGTGGCGC
>NZ_JABZED010000008.1:21657-25138 GCF_013416675.1 Salinispora sp. H7-4 | reverse complement strand
CCGTCGCCGTCGTAGCCGGCCTCCCACGCCTCGGGGGCGCCGACCTGGGGGACGCTGTCGGCGAGGGTGCCGGCTACCTGGCCGTCGAGCCAAAGCTTGGTTACGCCGCTGGCCCGGGTCTGACTGGATCCGGCAGTGAGGGTGGTCCAGAGGGTACGGGTGTCTTTCTTGTCGGCGGTGAGGGCGTGGCCGTTGATGGCGGGTAGGTCGTGGACGAGCGTGGTACCGGCCGGTGCGGTGGTGGTGCGGGTGGTGGTGTCGGGGTAGGTGGCGATGAGGGGTATCTGGGTGGTGTGGGCGTCGTCGTAGCCCATGTCGATGAGGTCGGTGACGTTGAACAGTCGCTGGTCGAGTCGGTCGTCGGTCAGGAGTGGCATCGCCTCGTCGGGCAGGACGTAGAGGTCGTCGCCGTGTTGTTGGACGCTGAAGCCGCCGGTGGCGTCGTCGGGCTGGTCGACCTCGGCGATGGTTTTGCCGCCCGTGAGGGTCCGGACGGTGACGACGTCGCCGGTGAGCAGGGTGACGGTGTGTGTGCCCGTTACCGTGCCCGCGGGTGTCGCGATCGAGGCTGAGGGGGGTGGGCCGGCGGTCGCGGCGGTGGGATGGATCGCGGCGGCGGAGGCCGCGATCATCCCGGCTGCCACGACGGCGGCGATCAGCCGCCGGCGTGACCCGCCAGCGGCGAAGGGTCCTGGATACGAAGACATGGGCTAGGTTCTACCCATTTTGGTCGATCAGGTGAACCGTTGGAGACGGGCGGGTAGCCGCCACGGCGCTACTTCGCCACCGGGTGACGGTGGCGCCGCTGCTGGGTGTCTCGGTCCACGGGACGAGGGCCAGCTCCCGTGGCATGCCGTACGGTCGTCTGCGTTCGGTTCGGCTGTGGCCTCTCCAACCCCGACAAGGGGGCCCGGCGGGGTCCCCGGAGCGTGCTCGGTCCGGGGACCCCTCCCGGTTTTGGTCAGCGTAGGCCGTAGGCGCGGATGAGTTCTTGTCGGATGGCGAAGCCGGTGTCGGTTTCGGCGGCGGCGCGTACGGAGATGAAGCCGTCGGGTTGTGCCGGCAGTTTCAGTGTTCCGGTGTGGCGGTTGTTGTCGCCCGGGGTGAGGGTGACGGGTTGCCAGGTGGTGCCGTCGTCGTAGGAGACCTCAAGTTCTACTGCGGTGATGGTGCCGGTGCCGGAGCCGCCGGGCTGTGGCTTGGGGGTGATGCTGATGTCTTGGCGGGTGCCGGCTTCGACGTCGCCTCGCAGGTCGGTCTTCAGTTCGTAGTCGAGCTGCAGCAGGGTGAGCGGTTCCGGGGCGTGTCGGTCAGCCTCGTTGGTGCTGGAGATGAAGTCCCACTCGGTGTGGGTACGGGTCGACAGCCGCCACTCCTCTGCTGAGCGCGACGCATCCAACACCAGCCGGTACGGCAGCGTCCCGGCCGGCACCTCCTTGTTTGGCAGGTACGCACCGATGGTGTTCTCGTGCAGCAGGGTGTCACCCTGGTAGAGCTTCATGTTGGTCGGCACCGAGCCGTACTGCATGTTTCCGGCGTGTTCGACCTGGCTGCCCGAAGGGCTCCAGGACTGTACGTTGAGGAGCATGGTGTCCTGGTACCGGCTGTTGCTGACGCTGTAGCCGCGGCCGAAGGCGGGCCGGACGGCGGGGGCGAACCAGTCCACCTTGGTGGTCGTGCCCTTGGCGTACGTGTCGGTGAACGCCCGGTCCTCCCAGTCGCCCTGTGCGTGGGTTTCGTGCCACTCCGTGTCTGGGGTGACCCATTCGGTGCGGGTGCCGGGGTGCTGCTCGCGCTCGGGGGACCCGACTGCGGGGATGAGGGTCAGGTCGTAGCGATAGCCCCCACCAGTGGTGTCCTGGACGGCGTGGTAGCGAGCATCGATTCGGGCCAGGTCCTGGTGACTGGGGTGGTAGGTGAGGGGCTGGTCCGGCACCTGCTCTGACCATGCCTGGTTCAGGTCATAGATGGTGTCGGCGTACTCCTTCTGGGTGACCTTCAGTGGCGGCATGCCGTGCTTGGCGAGTGTGGTCAGAACGTTGCCGATGTCGCGGTGGACGCTGGCGACGGGGATGGGTGATTCGCCGACCCATTCGGAGAGGACTCCGGGCTTGTCGTTGACGATCAGGAGGAGTTCGGCTCCGGCGGCGGCTGCGGCGGCGGCCCGGTCGGCTGCGCTGATGTCGTCGCTGCGGGTGATGACGGCGATTTTGCCTTCGACGTCGACGTTGGCGTAGTCCTCGGGGGTGCCGGTGCCGGCGTAGACGGGGCGTAGCCATTGGGCGCCGGTGGTGATGGTGCTGCCGGCTTGGGCCCGGGCGTCGATGGGGAGCAGGCCGAAGGCGCGCAGGCTCAGGACCGGCTCACCTTTACGCCACCGGGCCCCCAGCGTGAACGCGCTCTCGGCGGGCTTCTCCGTCGGCAGGACGTACAGGTCGTCGTACCAAATCGGAATTCGGTAGGCGAAACGGAAGCGGTCGGCGTTGGGGTAGTCGACGGCGTAGGTGAGAGTGCGCTGTCGGTTTTCGGTGCGTTGGGGGGCGGTGGTGTCGAGTAGCCGGGCCTGGCTGGCGTCCAGCGTTACCTCGGTTGGTTTGTCGAGCACGATCCCTGGGGCGACCAGCAGGGCGAGGCCGAGGGAGTCAGCCCGTTCACCCGCAACGTCGAAGTCACTGTTCAGGGTGTAGGTCCCGGGTGCGAGGCGCAGGGTTCGCTCACCGTCGACGGCGACGCTTCCGGCGAACCTTTCCCCGGCCTTGTTTAGCAGGACGGTCGCGCTGGTGGGTTCGCCGTTGCGGTCGCGGAGTTTGATGGTGAGGTCGTAGCGCTCGTCTTCTTTGATGAGGCCGAGGCTGGTGCGGGTGATGGTTTCACCGGTGGTGGGGTTGGTGCCGATGAGGTAGCCGGTGTGTTGGCCGATATCGGCTGTCGTTGGGTCGCCGGTTACCGGGACGTCGATCTGGCCTTTGGCGGGCACGGTGACGGTGGGGGTGTTGAGGGTGAATGCGTTGTTGCCGGTGGTGGCTAGGTCGAGGGTGACGGGGGTGGTGCTGGTGTTGGTGAGGGTGACCGCCTTGGTGACGGGGGTGTCGGTGGGTTGGTGTGGCCAGTCGAAGTAGCCGAAAAACATTGAGCCGGTGGCCTGCACGGTCCTGTTTACCGCTGCTGCTACGTCGAGGCGGCCGGCGCCGACCTGGTATGCGCTGTAGGTGTCGGCTAGGCCCTGGGTGCTGCTCATGAGGGCGTTCTTGAGTTGTTGGCCGGTCCAGTTGGGGTGTTGTTGGGTGAGGATGGCGGCGGCTCCGGCGACGTGTGGGGTGGCCATGGAGGTGCCGTCGAGGCTTTGGTACATGCCGTCGCCGGTGCTGTGTTGGGAGCGGGCGGCGTTGATGGCGACGCCCGGGGCGGTGAGGTCGGGCTTGAGTGCGCCGGTGCGAGCGAGGGGTCCGGCGCTGGAGAACCTGGCGAGTTGGTCCTGTTT
>NZ_JABZED010000008.1:16665-21541 GCF_013416675.1 Salinispora sp. H7-4 | reverse complement strand
GTCGACGGCGCCGACGGTGAGGGCACTTTCGGCGGTGCCGGGGGTGCCGATGAGTCCGCCGTAGTCGTTGCCGGCGGCGACGATGAAGAGGGTGTCGTGTTCTGCGGAGAGGGTGTCCACCGCGAGGGCTATCGGGTCGAGTCCGTCGGTGCGGGAGGAGTCGCCGAGGCTCATGTTGATGATGTCGGCGCCGGATTCGGCGGCCCACTGCATGCCGGCGATGACCCAGGAGTCGTAGCCGTACCCGTCGTTGTTGAGGACTTTGCCGACGATCAGGTCGGCTGCGGGGGCGACGCCGGTGTTGTCGCCGTCGGAGGCCGCACCGGTGCCGGCGACGGTGGAGGCGACGTGGGTGCCGTGTCCGTTGACGTCGGTGGTGTCTTCGTCGGGGACGAAGCTGACGCTGTCCTTGATTTGGTCTATGAGGTCGGGGTGGGTGGGGTCGATACCGCTGTCGAGGACGGCGACGGTGGCGCCGTCGCCGTTGTAGCCGGCGTCCCAGGCTTCGGGGGCGCCGATTTGGGGGACGCTGTCGGCGAGGTCGGCGTGTACCTGGCCGTCGAGCCAAAGCTTGGTTACAGCGCTGGTCCGGGTCTGACTGGAGCCGGCGGTGAGGGTGGTCCAGAGGGTGCGGGTGTCTTCCTTATCGGTGGTGAGGGCGTGGCCGTTGATGGCGGGTAGGTCGTGGGTGAGGGTTGCACCCTCGGGGGCGGTGGCGGTGGTGCGGGTGGTGGTTTCGGGGTAGGTGGCGATCAGGGGTAGTTCGGTGGTGTGGGCGTCGTCGTAGCCCATCTCGATCAGATCGGTGACGTTGAACAGTCGCTGGTCGAGTCGGTCGTCGGTCAGGAGTGGTTTGGCTTCGTCGGGGATGACGTAGAGGTCGTCGCCGTGTTGTTGGACGCTGAAGCCGCCAGTGGCGTCGTCGGGCTGGTCGACCTCGGCGATGGTTTTGCCGCCCGTGAGGGTGCGGACGGTGACGACGTCGCCGGTGACCAGGGTGACGGTCTGTGTGCCGGTGATCGTGCCTGCGGGGGTGGTTGTGGGGGGTGGGCCGGCGGTCGCAGCGGCTGGATTGATCGGGGCGGCGGAGGCCGCGATCATCCCGGCCGCCACGACGGCGGCGATCAACCGCCGCCGTGCCCCGCCAGCGGCGAAGGGTCCTGGATAGGAGTTCATGGATCTAGTTCTACTGATGTTGCTCGACCAATTGAATAGCTTCTGCTGGCGGTTAGCCGCCACTGCACTACTTCGCCACCGCGTGACGGGCATCTAGGGGAGTTGCTCTCCAACGGTGACTCCGCTGCTGGGCGTCTTGACTGGTCGGCGGGATGAGGGCCAGCTCCGTGGCGTGTGGCGCGGTCGCCTGTGTTGGGTAGGGCCAGCGGGGTCCCCGGAGCGTTGTCGGTTCGGGAACCCCGCTGGCTGGGTCAGTGTCCCGGAGCGTCGTTGGTTCGGGGACCCCGTTGGTTGGGTCAGCGCAGGCCGTAGGCGCGGGTGAGTTCCTGTCGGATGGCGAAGCCGGTGTCGGTTTCGGCGGCGGCGCGGAGGGAGATGAAGCCGTCGGGTTGCTTTGGCAGTTTCAGCTTTCCGGTGTGGCGGTCGTTGTCGCCCGGTTTGAGGGTGACGGGCTTCCAGGTGATGCCGTCGTCGTAGGAGACCTCGAGCTTCACTGAGGTGATGGTGCCGGTGCCGGAGCCGCCCGGCTGTGGCCTGGCGGTGATGCTGATTTCTTGTTTGGTGCCGGCTTTGACGTCGCCGCGCAGGTCGGTCTCCAGGTCGTAGTCGAGCTGCAGCAGCGTGATCGGGACGGGGTCGAACGGGCCAGCGTCGTTGGTGCTGGAGATGAAGTCCCACTCGGTGTGGGTGCGGGTGGAGAGTCGCCAGTCGTCGGCCGGGCGCGACGCGTCCAACACCAGCCGGTACGGCAGCGTGCCGGCCGGCACCTCCTTGTTCGGCAGGGAGGAGTCCGTGGTTCTCTCGTGCAGCAGGGTGTCGCCCTGATAGAGCTTGATGTGTTCCTGGGCGGAATACCCCGTCGTCCCGCCGTAGTCGAGCACGCCCGAGGGGCTCCAGGGGAGCGGGTTGAGAGTCATGTAGTCCTGGTACCGACTGTTTCGAAGATAGGAGGACTGGTTGAAGGCCGGTCGGATAGCAGGTGCGAACCAGTTTACTCTGCTGGTCGTGCCTTTCGCGTAGGTGCGTTGGTCGGCCCTGACGTTCCAACCGGACTGTTCGTGGTGTTCGATCCAGGGGATTTCGGGGGTGACCCATTCGGTGCGGGTGCCGGGGTGCGACTCTGGCTCGCTAACCGCGATCGGGTGGCCGATGGCCGTGCTAGCGCGGAAGCCGGAACCTTCGGTGTCGTTGACGGCGTGGTATCGGGCGTCGATTCGGGCCAGGTCGTGGTGGCTGGGGTGGTAGGTGAGCGGCTGGTCCGGCACCTGATCCCGCCAGACTTTGGCCAGGTCATAGATGGTGTCGGGGTACTGATCCTGGGTGACCTTCAGCGGCGGCATGCCGTGTTCGGCGAGTTTGATCAGGGCGTTTCCGATGTCGCGGTGGATGCTGGCGACGGGGATGGGTACTTCGCCGACATCTTCGTGGAGGATTCCGGGGTTGTCGTTGACGACCAGGAGCATTTCGGCTCCGGCGGCGGCTGCGGCGGCGGCGCGGTCGGGTGCGCTGACCTCGTCGTTGCGGGTGACGACGGCGATTTTGCCGTCGGCGTCGAGGTTGGCGTAGTCCTCGGGGGTGCCGGTGCCGGCGTAGATGGGGTGTAGCCATTGTTTGCCGGTGGTGATGGTGCTGCCGGGTTGGACGGCGGCGTCGATGGGGAGTAGGCCGAGGGCGCGCAGGCTCAGGACTGGTGCGCCCTTACGCCATGTCGCCGCCATGGCGAACGAGTTTTCGGTGGTCTTTTCGATCGGTAGGACGTACAGGTCGTCGTATGCCGCCGGGATGAAATGGAAGTAGTGGTAAGGGTCGGTACCGGTGCCGTGGTCGATGGTGTACTGGAGTAGGCGCTGTCGGTCTTCGGTGCGTTCGGGTGTGGTGGTGTCGAGGAGTCGGGCCTGGCTGGCGTCCAGGTTTACCTCGGTTGGTTTGTCGAGCACGACCCTCGGGGCGGCCAGTAGGGCGTAGCCG
Source organism: Salinispora sp. H7-4 (assembly GCF_013416675.1). Taxonomy (NCBI): domain Bacteria; kingdom Bacillati; phylum Actinomycetota; class Actinomycetes; order Micromonosporales; family Micromonosporaceae; genus Salinispora; species Salinispora sp. H7-4. The sequence continues at coordinate 18,397 of NZ_JABZED010000008.1, read as the reverse complement.
AGGGAGTCCGCTTGCTCACCCGGGATCTCCGCCTTCGTCTCCAGCGTGTAGGTCCCCGGTGGCAGGCGCAGCGTCCGTTCGCCATCGACTGGGATGTACCGGCGGAACCAACTGTCGTCCGCCTGGAACAGGATGAATGCCTGGGTGGGGTCGCCCTTGTGGTCGCGGAGGTTGATGGTCAGGCCGTAGCGTTCGTCTTCCTTGAGGAGGCCGAGGGCGGTGCGGGTGATGGTGTCGCCGGTGGTGGGGTCGGTGCCGACGAGGTGGCCGGAGTGTGAGCCGATGGCGATTCCACTCGGGTCAGCGGTCACCGGGACGTCCACCTGACCGCCCGCGGGCACGGTCACCGTGGAGTCGTTGAGGGTGAATGCGTCGCTGCCGGTGATGGCCAGGTCGAGGGTGACCGGGGTGGTGCCGCTGTTGGTGATGGTGACCGGTTCGGTGGCGGGGGTGTCGGTGGGTTGGTGTGGCCATTCGAAGTAGCCGATGAAGGCGGAGCCGGCGGCGCGTACGGTGCTGTTCACGGCCGCTTGCACGTCGAGCCGGCCGGTGCCGACCTGGAACGCGGTGTAGCTGTCGCTCAGTGCCTCGGCGCTGCTCATCAGGGCGTCTTTGATTTGTTGGCCGGTCCAGTCAGGGTGTTGCTGGGCGAGGATAGCCGCCGCTCCGGCGACGTGTGGGGCTGACATTGAGGTGCCGGTCTTGATGGTGTACATGCCATTGCCGGCGCTCTGTTGGGAGCGGGCGGCGTTGATGGCGACGCCGGGGGCGGTGAGGTCGGGCTTGAGCCCTCCGGTGCCGGCCAGTGGTCCGACACTGGAGAAGCCGGCGAGCTGGTCCTGCTTGTCCACAGCGCCGACGGTCAGCGCGCTTTCGGCGTTGCCAGGAGTGGCGATGGTCATTGCGTTGTTGCCGGCGGCGATGACGAAGAGGGTGCCGTGCTGCGCGGAGAGGTTCTCCACGGCGAGGGTCACCGGGTCGAGGACATCGGTGCGCGCCTCGAAGCCGAGGCTCATGTTGATCACGTCGGCGCCGGATTCGGCGGCCCACTGCATGCCGGCGATGACCCAGGAGTCGTAGCCGACGCCTCCGTTGTTGAGGACTTTTCCGTTGAGTAGGTCGGCTCCGGGTGCGACGCCGGTGTTGTCGCCGTCGGAGGCCGCACCGGTGCCGGCGACGATCGAGGCGACGTGGGTGCCGTGCCCCTGCGGGTCGGTGGTGTCCTGGTCGGGGACGAAGCTGACGCTGTCCTTGATTTGGTCGGTCAGGTCGGGGTGGGTGGGGTCGATGCCGGTGTCGAGGACGGCGACGGTGGCGCCGTCGCCGTCATAGCCGGCCTCCCAGGCCTCGGGGGCACCGACCTGGGGGACGCTGTCGGCGAGGGTGGCGTGTACCTGACCGTCGAGCCAGAGCTTAGCGATGCCGCTTTCCGCGCGGGTCTGATCGGAGCCGGAAGCGGAGCTGATGGTGGTCCAGAGGGTGCGGGTGTCTTCTTTGTCGGTGGTGAGGGCGTGGCCGTTGATGGCCGGTAGGTCGTGGGTCAGCGTTGCACCCTCGGGGGCGGTGCTGGTGGTGGTGCGGGCTGTTTCGGGGTAGGTGGCGATTAGCGGTATGTCGGTGGTGTGGGCGTCGTCGTAGCCCATGTCGATGAGGTCGGTGACGTTGAACAGTCGCTGGTCGAGTCGGTCGTCGGCGAGCAGGGGGATGGTTTCGTCGGGGATGACGTAGAGGT
>NZ_JABZED010000008.1:12674-16596 GCF_013416675.1 Salinispora sp. H7-4 | reverse complement strand
TCGTCGCCGTGTTGTTGGACGCTGAAGCCGCCGGTGGCGTCGTCGGGCTGCTCGACCTCGGTGAGGGTTTTGCCGTCGGTGAGGGTACGGACGGTGACGATGTCGCCGGTGATCAGGGTGACGGTGTGCGCCTCCGGCGCGGTGCCGGCAGTGGCGAGGGGGTTGGTTGTCGGGGACAGGCCGGCGTTCGCGGCAGCTGGATCGATCGCGGCGACTGAGGTCGCGATCAACCCGACGGCCACGGCGGCGGCGATCAGCCGCCGCCGTGATCCGCCCGCAGCGAATGGCGTTGGAGAATAAGACATGTGCATGCCTCCACCGATGTTGTTCGAGTGGTGAACAGTCAGTGACCGGGGTAGTTGCCACGGTGCGCCATTCCGTCACGGTGTTCCGGCGACTGCGCCGCTGGGCGCCGCGGACGGCTGGTGTGACGAGGTTCAACTGGTGGTGGGTAGCAGGGTCGTCTGGGGTTGGGGCCGGGTGGGTCCCCGGACCGTTATTGGTCCGGGGACCCCGTCAGTTGGCTATCGCAGGCCGTAGGCGCGGATGAGTTCTTGTCGGATGGCGAAGCCGGTGTCGGTTTCGGCGGTGGCGCGTACGGAGATGAAGCTGTCGGGTTGGTCGGGCAGTTTCAGGGTTGCGGTGTGGCGGTTGTTGTCGCCTTGGGTGAGGGTGATGGGTTGCCAGGTGGTGCCGTCGTCGTAGGAGACCTCAAGTTCTACTGCGGTGATGGTGCCGGTGCCGGAGCCGCCGGGCTGTGGTCTGGGGGTGATGCTGATGTCTTGGCGGGTGCCGGCTTCGACGTCGCCTCGCAGATCAGTTTCCAGTTCGTAGTCGAGTTGCAGCAGGGTGAGGGGTTCGGGGGAGTTGGGGTCGGCGTCGTTGGTGCTGGAGATGAAGTCCCACTCGGTGTGGGTACGGGTCGACAGCCGCCACTCCTCTGCTGAGCGTGATGCGTCCAGCACCAGCCGGTACGGCAGCGTCCCGGTCGGCACCTCCTTTTTGATCAGATGTGCAAAATTCTGGTCTTCGTGTAGCAGGGTGTCGCCCTGATAGAGCTTGATGTGTTCCTGTGCCGTGGGATACCTCATCGCTCCGCTGTAGTCGAGCACGGCGCCCGACGGGCTCCAGGAATGTGGGTTGAGAGTCATCTGGTCCTGGTATCGACTATTTCGGAGATAGGACGACTGGTTGAAAGCCGGTCGGATGGCGGGTGCGAACCAGTCCACCTCGGTGGTCGTGCCCTCGGCGTAGGTATGCGCGTCCGCCGCGGTGTAAAAGTCACGCTGGATGTGGCCGTCAACCCAGGGGATGTCCGGAGTGACCCATTCGGTGCGGGTGCTGGGATGCCACTCCGGCTCGAGGACCCCGAGGGGAAGGCCGATGGCCGTGTCGGCGCGGTATCCAGCGCCTTCGGTGTCCTGGACGGCGTGGTAGCGGGCGTCGATTCGGGCCAGGTCGTGGTGGCTGGGGTGGTAGGTGAGGGGCTGGTCGGGCACCTGTTCGTGCCAGACCCGGGCCAGGTCGTAGATGGTGTCGGGGTACTGCTCCTGGTCGACCTTCAACGGTGGCACGCCGTGTTCGGCGAGCTTGATCAGGATGTTTCCGATGTCGCGGTGGACGCTGGCGACGGGGATGGGTGATTCGCCGACATCTTCGTGGAGGATTCCGGGGTTGTCGTTGACGACCAGGAGGAGTGCGGCTCCGGCGGCGGCTGCGGCGGCGGCCCGGCCAGCTGCGCTGATGTCGTCGTTGCGGGTGACGACGGCGATTTTGCCGTCGGCGTCGAGGTTGGCGTAGTCCTCGGGGGTGCCGGTGCCGGCGTGGACGGGGTGTAGCCATTGTTTGCCGGTGGTGATGGTGCTGCCGGGTTGGACGACGGCGTCGATGGGGAGTAGGCCGAGGGCGCGCAGGCTCAGGACCGGGGCACCCTTACGCCACTTAGCTGCCATAGCGAAAGCGTTCTCGGTGCTCTTCTCGGTCGGTAGGACATACAGGTCGTCGTATCCGGGCGAGATGGAGTGGACGTAGTAGAGCGGCCCGGCTCCGGTGCCGTAGTCGATGGTGTACTGGAGAAGCCGCTGTCGGTCTTCGCTGCGTTGCGGGGTGGTGGTGTCGAGCAGTCGTGCCTTGCTGGCGTCCAGAATCACCTCGGTTGGTTTGTCGAGCACGACTTCCGGGGCGGCCAGCAGGACGAGGCCGAGGGAGTCCGCTCGCTCACCCGGGACCTCCGCTTTCGTCTCCAGCGTGTAGGTCCCCGGTGGCAGGCGCAGCGTCCGTTCACCATCGACCGGGATGTACCGGGGGAACCATTCGCCTGCTGCCCGTAGCACGACGAATTCTTGGGTGGGGTCGCCGTTACGGTCGTGGAGTTTGATGGTCAGGCCGTAGCGTTCGTCCTCTTTGAGGAGGCCGAGGGCGGTGCGGGTGATGGTGTCGCCGGTGGTGGGGTCGGTGCCGACGAGGTAGCCGGCGTGTGAGCCGATGGCGATTCCACTCGGGTTGGCGGTTACTGGGACATCCACCTGACCGTCCGCGGGCACGGTCACCGTGGAGTCGTTGAGGGTGAACGCGTCGCTGCCGGTGGTGGTGAGGTCGAGGGTGACCGGTGTGCTGCCGGTGTTGGTGAAGGTGACCGGTTCGGTGACGGGGGTGTCGGTGGGCTGGTGTGGCCATTCGAAGTAGCCGATGAAGGCCGTGCCGGCGGCTTGTATGGTGCCGTCCACGGCTGCTGCCACATCCAGTCGGCCGGTGCCGACCTGGAACGCGGTGTAGCTGTCGCTCAGCGTCTCGGCGCTGCTCATCAGGGCGTCTTTGAGCTGTTGGCCGGTCCAGTCGGGGTGTTGCTGGGCGAGGATGGCTGCTGCTCCGGCCACGTGTGGGGCCGCCATTGAGGTACCGGTCTTGATTGTGTACATGCCGTCGCCGGTGCTGTGTTGGGAGCGGGCGGCGTTGATAGCGACGCCGGGGGCAGTGAGGTCGGGTTTGAGCCCTCCGCTCCCGGCCAGTGGTCCGACGCTGGAGAACCCGGCGAGTTGGTCCTGCTTGTCCACGGCGCCGACAGTGAGTGCGCTTTCGGCGTTGCCGGGGGTGCCGATGGTCGTTCCGTTGTTGCCGGCGGCGATGACGAAGAGGGTGTCGTGTTGTGCGGAGAGATTCTCCACCGCCAGGGTCATCGGGTCGAGGACATCGGTGCGGGCCGCGTTGCCGAGGCTCATGTTGACCACGTCGGCGCCGGATTCGGCGGCCCACTGCATGCCGGCGATGATCCAGGAGTCCTGGCCAACGCCTCCGTTGTTGAGGACCTTGCCGATGAGGAGGTCGGCTGCGGGGGCGACGCCGGTGTTGTCGCCTTCGGAGGCGGTGCCGGTGCCGGCGATGATCGAGGCGACGTGGGTGCCGTGTCCCTGTGGGTCGGTGGTGTCCTGGTCGGGGACGAAGCTGACGCTGTCCTTGATTTGGTCGGTCAGGTCGGGGTGGGTGGGGTCGATGCCGGTGTCGAGGACGGCGACGGTGACGCCGTCGCCGTCATAGCCGGCCTCCCAGGCCTCGGGGGCGCCGACCTGGGGGACGCTGTCGGCGAGGGTGGCGTACACCTGGCCGTCGAGCCAAAGCTTGGTTACACCGCTGGTCCGGGTCTGACTGGATCCGGTGGTGAGGGTGGTCCAGAGGGTGCGGGTGTCTTCCTTGTCGGTGGTGAGGCCGTGGCCGTTGATGGCGGGTAGGTCGTGGGTGAGGGTGGCGCCGGCCGGTGCGGCGGCGGTGCGGGCTGCTGCTTCCGGGTAGGTGGCGATCAGCGGTATGTCGGTGGTGTGGGCGTCGTCGTAGCCCATGTTGATGAGGTCGGTGACGTTGAACAGTCGCTGGTCGAGTCGGTCGTCGGCGAGCAGGGGGATGGTTTCGTCGGGGATGACGTAGAGGT
>NZ_JABZED010000008.1:0-12605 GCF_013416675.1 Salinispora sp. H7-4 | reverse complement strand
TCGTCGCCGTGTTGTTGGACGCTGAAGCCGCCGGTGGCGTCGTCGGGCTGCTCGACCTCGGTGAGGGTTTTGCCGTCGGTGAGGGTGCGCACGGTGACGATGTCGCCGGTGATCAGGGTGACGGTGTGCGCCTCCGGCGCGGTGCCGGCAGTGGCGAGGGGGTTGGTTGTCGGGGACAGGCCGGCGTTCGCGGCAGCCGGATCGAGCGCGGCGACGGAGGTCGCGATCATCCCGGCGGCCACAACGGCGGCGATCAGCCGCCGCCGTGAGCCGCCAGCAGCGATCGGGCTTGAATGGGAAGACATAGACATGGTTCTACCCACCGCGTCCGGAAAGGTAAACACTCCGTGAGTTCTTGACTACCTAGCGGCGGGTTTGTCAGAGTGGACGAGCCCGTGCCGAGCGGTCGGCGCCGCGATCAGAGGTCGAGCAGGATGGTGCGCGGGCCGACGTTCACGCTCTCCACCAGCATCTGGGCCCGGAAGCGCCCAGTCTCCACCTTGGCCCCACGGGCGCGCAGCTCCTCAACGACCGCAGTGACCAGGGGCTCGGCCACCTCCGCCGGGGCGGCGGCGGTCCAACTCGGGCGGCGGCCCTTGCGGGCGTCCCCGTAGAGGGTGAACTGGCTGACCACCAGGATCGGGGCACCGAGGTCGGCGGCCGACCGTTCCCCGTCGAGGATCCGCAGCTCGTGCACCTTGCGGGCGAGGGTTTGGGCGGTCTGCGTCGTGTCGGAGTGGGTCACCCCGAGCAGCACCAGCAGGCCGTCGTCGATCGCCCCCACCACCACATCGTCAACCGTGACCTGTGCCCGGCCGACCGTCTGCACCACCGCCCGCATCAGTCCACCACCGGCCAGGTCACCGTGACCACCGCCCGCATCAGTCCACCACCGGCTCGACGAAACCGCGCTCGACCAGGTGGGCCACGATCGGGCCGGCCGCCTCCGCCAGCTCGCCCGGGGCCACGTCGTGCGCGGAGGCGAGCAGGGCGAGCTGATCGCGCAGCAGCAACCGCCCGTCCGCCCCGCCGACCAGGGCCAGGACGATCGGATCGATCTCCTCGGTCCAGCGCAGGCCGTGCGGCATGGCGAGGATCTGCCGGTCCACCGACCACCCCTCGTCGCTCATGGTGGCCTCCTGCCGTAGCTGGAGGTCATCGGCGGCCCGGTAACGCGCCGCGAGCAGCCCGTCGGTGTCGCGGACCCGGAGCCACTCCTGGCGGTCGAACCACTCGGTGACCCGGTCGCCGAGCGGCGCCTCGACCAGCTGGCGCAGCTCCTCCACCCGGACGACCGGGTCATCGTGGCCGGAGCGGCGCAGCGAGACGATGCCGAAGCCGATCGCCTCGACCTTGTGCGCGTCGAACCAGTCCAACCACTCGGCCATCCGTTCCGGGCTGGCCGTTTCGCCGACGTCGGAGAGCCACAGATTGACGTACGCCATCGGGTCGGCGACCTCGCGCTGGATCACCCAGGCATCCAGCCCACTGCCGGCGAACCAGCCGGCGACCCGCTCGGCCCAGTCCTCGCCGGCCACGTGCACCCAGTTCGCGAGGTACTGCATGGTGCCGCCCTCGGTGAGCAGGCTCGGGGCGGCGGCGGCCAACTCGGCGCCGATCGCGTCGCCCACCCGCCCGGAGTCGCGATAGACGTGCGTGGTGGTGCCCGGCCCGACAACGAATGGTGGGTTGCTGACCACCAGATCGAAGCGACGCCCGGCGACCGGGGCGGTCAGGTCGCCGCGAAGCAGCTCCCAGTCCTGCCCGTTGAGGGCGGCGGTGGTCGCGGCGAAGCGCAACGCCCGCTCGGAGAGGTCGGTCGCGGTGACCCGCCGGGCGTGGGTGGAGAGGTGCAGGGCCTGGACGCCGGAGCCGGTGCCCAGGTCGAGCGCGGTCTCGACCGGTTGCCGGACGGTCGCCCCGATCAGGGTCTGGGTGGCGCCGCCGATGCCGAGTACATGCTCGGCCTGCAACGCTCGGCCGGGGTGGGTGCTGGCGGGCGCGTCGGCGAGCACCCACCAGTCGTCCCCGTACGGCTCCAGGTCGAGGCCCATCCGCAGGCCGTCGCCGTGCTGTTCGACCAGGCCACCGGCGAGCGCCTCCTTGATCGGCAGCGGCGCGAGCGCGGTGGCGACCGCCTCGTACGGCTCGGTCTGTTCGCAGACGAAGAGCCGGATCAGGGTGGCGAGGGGATCGCGGTCCTCGGTGGCGCGCAGCGCGGCTCGGAAGTCGTTGCGGGCCATCCCGCCGGTCGCCTGCGACCCCAGCCGGCCGGCGATCCCGTTCGAGGTGAAGTTCGCCCGGGTCAGGGCGTTGCGCAGGGCCGCAACGCCGGCGGGGGAGAAGAGCATGTCATCTGGGTCCACGCCGCTATCCTGCCCGCCATCGACATCGTCGTGGGCGGCACCCGCCGGACTTCGGCCGCAGGTGTCAGGCCGAGCGGGGTCTGCGCCCTCACGGCGTCGCCGGGGCTGCTGTGCCTACACGCTGATCAGAGTCGAGGTGACGGTGGTGGGGAAGACGCGGGCGGTGCCCTCGACGGTGACTCCGACCTCGGCACCTACCGGCACCGTCGGACTGCCGTCGAGGATCCGGGCGGTGACCCGGGTGCCATCGGCCAGCCGGAGGCCGACCAGCGCGTCGTGCCCGTGGAAGTCGTGCCGCAGTACGGTGGCGGCGACCGTCTCCGGGCCGGTACCCAGGCGGACCTGCTCCGGTCGGACCAGGACGGTCACCGGGCCGGCCGGGGCGCTGTCGGCGATCGGCACGTCCCCCAGACAGGTGCGTGCGGTGCCGCCGTCCAGGACCACCGCCGGCAGCAACACCGCGTCGCCGACGAAACCGGCCACCCACTCGTCGGCTGGCTCCCGGTAGACGGCGGTCGGTGTCCCGGCCTGTACCACCCGACCGGCGCGTAGCACCACCACCCGGTCGGCCACGGACAGCGCCTCACCCTGATCGTGGGTGACCAACACGCCGGTCGCGCCGTCGGCGCGTAGGGCCTCCCGGACGTCGTGTCGCAGTCCGGCCCGGAGCCCGGCATCGAGGGCGCTGAAGGGTTCATCCAACAGCACCACCGACGGGCGGGGCGCGAGCGCCCGGGCCACCGCGACCCGCTGCTGCTGGCCGCCGGAGAGCTGGTGTGGCATCCGGTGGCCGAGCCCGGCAAGGCCCACCAGGGTCAGCACCTCCTCGATCCGGTCGCCTCGGCGGGCGGCGCGACCCAAGCCGTACCCGACGTTGTCGGCGACGCTGAGGTGCGGAAAGAGCGCGCCTTCCTGGGGCACCACGGCAATACGGCGGCGGTGGGCGGGCAGGTGCAGGCCGGAGCCGGCGATCGGGACACCATCGATGTGGATCTCGCCGTCGTCGAGGCGTTCGAACCCGGCGAGGCAGCGCAGCAATGTCGTCTTGCCGCAGCCGGAGGGCCCCAGCACGGCGGTGAGTAGCCCGGACGGCACCGTGAGGTCGACACCGGCGAGCGCGGTGACCGCGCCGTACCGTCGGACCACCCCGGTCAGCGCGACCTCACTCATCCCCGGTCCTCCTTGTCGAGCAGGCCGCTGCGGGAGACCAGCAGCCAGGTGGGCAGCGCCGAGATCGCCACCAGTAACGCCGCGTACGGGGCGGCGGCAGCGTACGCGCCGACCGACGTGGCGGTCCACAGCTCGGTGGCGAGGGTGTCTGTCCCCGTCGGCCGCAGCAGCAGGGTGGCGGGAAGCTCCTTCATGCCGGTCAGGAAGACCAGCGCCGCGCCCGCACCGACACCGGGCAGGACCAGCGGCAGGGTCACCGTACGCAGCACGGTCAGTGGGCCCCGGCCCAGCGAGCGGGCCACCTCCTCCAGCCCCGGTGGGGACTGGGTGGCGGCGCCGGCAACCGCGCCGACCGCGAGGGGGAGGAAGAGGGTCGCGTACGCCAGCGCCAGCAGCCAGCGGGTCTGGTAGAGCGGGTACGCCACGGTGATACCGAAGAAGATCAGCGACAGCCCGATCACGACCCCGGGCAGCGCGTGGGCGAGGTACACGAGCCGGTCCAGCACCGTGGTCAGCGCGTTGGGCGCGCGGGCGACGAGCAGCCCCAACGGCAGCGCCAGCAGCATGGTCAGCGCGGCGCCACTCAACGAGACGGTCAACGAGTTGCCGGCGGCGACGGCCACCTCGGCCAGGGCACCTGGGCGGGACACACCGTCGGCGAGCCGTCGGGCCAGGCTCAGTGCGGGCACCCCGAGGGCGAGTGCCGCCACGCCGAGCAGCGCGGCGAGCGCCGGCCAGCGGGCGGCGCCGAGCTGCAGCCGGGCCGGCGGGCGGCGGATGCCGCCGAGTCGTGCGTAGCGGGCGCCCCGCCGCCGGGTGGTGGTCTCGGCGGTGAGCAGCAGCACGGTCAGCGCCACCAGCACGCTGGCGAGCACCAACGCGCCGGTGCGGTCGAACCCCAGGTCGAACGCGACGAAGATGGCTCGGGTGAAGGTGTCGGTGCGCAGGATCGAGACGGCCCCGAAATCGGAGAGCACGTAGAGGGCGACCAGCAGCCCGCCCGCCGCCGTGGCGGGACGGATCTGGCGTAGGGTCACCGCGGTGAACGTCTGCCATCCGCTGCGTCCCAGTGACCGGGACACCTCCTCCTGGGCCGGGTCCGCGCCGCGCAGTGCCGCCGCGACCGGCAGGAAGACGTACGGGTAGGAGCAGAGCGTCAGCACCAGCGCCGCCGGCCAGAAGCCCTCCAGCCCGCGTATCTCGGAGAGCCAGGCGAAGGCCGCGATGTACGTGGGGACGGCCAGCGGCAGCGCCGCCAGCACCGCGAAGAACCGCCGGCCGGGCAGCTCGGTGCGGGTGACCAGGAAGGCGGTGCCGACACCGAGCAGGACGCAGGCGGCGGTGACCACCGCGGCGAGGGCGAGGCTGCGGAGGGCGAGCAGCGCGACCCGCTCGGTCCACAACTCGTCGACGACCCGGTCCCAGCCGGCCTCCGCGGTGCGGAGCGCGAGGTAGGTCAGGGGCAGCAGGGCTACGACCACCGCCGCCGTCGACGCCGCCAGCAGCACCGGTCGGGGCGCCAGCTGTCGCACCCGGTTGGGTACGGCGAAGCGGGTCGGCCTGCTGGTGGCCGACCCCGCCGTGGCCGTCGGAGTGTTCAGGGCACCAGCCCGGAGTCGGTGATCATGGCGACGGTGGCCTCAAGGGTGTCCAGGTCGTTGAGGTCGATGGCGGGCACCTTCAGGTCGGCCAGCGGCGGCACGTACGTCGGACCGGGCACGCCCGTCACCACCGGGTACTCGAAGGTCTCCTCGGCGAAGTACCGCTGGGCCTCCGCGCCGAGTAGGAAGTCGACGAACGCCTGGGCGTCGGCGTCCTCGGCGGCCCGGTTGAGCACACCGACACCGGCGATGTTCACCAGGGCGCCGGTGTCACCGTCGGGGAAGAAGTGCAGCTTGGCCTTCAACGCCTCCGGCGTGCTGCCCTGCTCTTCGGCGATCGCGCCGAGGTAGTAGTGATTGACCAGTCCCATGGGGACATCGCCGGCGTCGACGGCCTCAACGATCCGGATGTTGTTGTCGAGGATCTGCGCCTCGTTGGCCTTGAGGTCGGAGAGGAATTCCTGCGCCCGCTGGTCGCCGTGCTGTACTCGGATCGCGGTGACGAACGCCTGGAAGGAGGCGTTGGTCGGAGCGAGCGCGACCTTGCCCTTCCACGCCGGGCCGGTCAGGTCGAAGACGGAGGTCGGGAGTTGGTCGGCGGGGACCTGGTCGGCGTTGTAGACCAGTACCCGGGAGCGGGCGCTGATGCCGACCCACTGGCCGCTGCGCGCCCGGTAGGTCTCGGTGACCTGGTCGGTGCTGGTCTCCGGCAGCGTGGCGAACATGTCCTGTTTGGCCACGGTGCCGAGGGCGCCGGCGTCCTGGGCGAAGAAGATGTCGGCCGGGGACCGGTCGCCCTCCTCGACGAGCTGCGCCGCCAACTGGGCGGTGGTGGCGTATCGGGGCCGGATCTCGATGCCGGTCTGCTCGGTGAACTTCTCCAGCAGCGGCTTGACGAGCTTCTCGTTCCGCCCGCTGTAAACAGTGATGATCTTGTCGTTGGGCTCGCCGGGGTCGGTGTCATCCGCACCGGACCCGCAGGCGACCAGGCCAACGGAGAGTAGTCCGGTCGCGACGAACGTCGCAGCGGACCGGCGGAAGAGTGCAGACACGACGAACCTCATTCACACGACAGGTCGGCGGAGACTAACCCGGTGAAGTTAGCACAGGCTAACCTCACAGTGATGCCGTGTGCGGGATGAATCACGGTGGTGGACCGGTCGCGGGTCGATCGGGCCGGCGGCGGCCGACAAGCGGTGGGTCAGCGCCGCCGGGTGGAGCCGACGAAGGCCCGCCACGCCGCCGGCCCGAAGGCCAGCGCCGGCCCGAGCGGGTCCTTGCTGTCGCGGACGCCGACGACGCCGGGGAGATTGTCGGCCACCTCTACACAGTCGCCGCCGTTACCGCCGCTCTTCGTGCTCTTGCGCCACCGGGCACCGGTCAGGTCCATGCTGCTGCCGCTTCTCTCAGGAGATCCAGGGAACGCCCACGGGGGAGGGCCTCCCCACGGATGAGTTCCCACCGTCGCTCCAGCGTAACAATGTCCGATGTCTTCTCCAGCAGCTGCGCCCGCGCGGGGCTGTCCACGTGGGCCACCCGCGACCCGTCCGGCATGTCGGCGATGGTGAAGGGCCCGTCCAGCCCCGGGTAGCTGGGGGCGTCGAGCGGGACGACGTGCAGCTGCACCTTCGGCGACTCGGCGCAGGCCAGCAGGTGGAGCACCCCGGAGGGCGAGGTTGACGGCGACCTCCCATGGCCGGAGGGCGAGTGACAGGATGAGAGGGATCCCCGAGGAGGTCCGTGGTGAAGCGTCCGGCGTACCAGCCGATCCTGATCACCGACGCCCCGCGCAGCCAGGACGATCAGCTCACCAGCCGTCAGAAGCGGTACGTGCTGATGATGGGCGTCCGGGTGGTGTGCCTGATCGTCGGCGCGATCCTGGTCGGCGTGGAGGCCCCCATGCTCTGGCTCTGGCTGCCCCTGGCCGGCGTGGGCATGATCCTGATCCCGTGGCTGGCCGTGCTGCTGGCCAACGACCGGCCGCCGAAGGAGAAACACCGCCTCGGTGGCCGGTTCCGGCCCCGGTCCCGGTCCCTGGCGGACCCGGCGCCGACGAGCCTCACGGCCGAGGAACAGCCGCGCACGGTCATCGACGCCGAGCAGTAATGGGCGTCAGGTCGGTGGTCGGGCCCCCACCCGGCCGACCGCCGACGCGCCCAGGTCACCGGCCCGCTGCAGCACCGCCTCCGGGGCCGCCCCGGTCAGCCAGGTGGAGAGCAGGCCGGCGGCGAACGCGTCGCCGGCGCCGGTGGGATCGACCACCGTCATCCGACGGGTCGGGGTCACCGCGAGCATGGCGTCCCGGTCCACCCAGACCGCGCCGGCCGCTCCCCGTTTGACCACCACCCGCCGGGCCGAGGCGGAGAGCACCCGCCCCTGCGCCGCCGGGTCGAGCCCGCCCGCCAGCACTCGGGCCTCCGCGGCGTTGACCAGGAGCAGGTCGATGCCGCGTACCCAGCTCAGGAAGGCCGCCGCGCCGACCCGCTGCAGCGGTGCCGCACTGGCCGCGTCCACGCTGATCGAGAGCCCCCGTTCGCGGGCCGCGGCCAGTGCACGGAGCCCGGCCGGCCGGGACCCGGCATCCAGCAGGGTGTAACCGGACAGGTGCAGATGGCCGGCGTCCGGGGCGGCGTCAAGAGCGGCATCCACCGCCGTCGGGGAAAGCCACAGGTTCGCCCCCCGCTCGGTGACCATCGTGCGCTCGTCGCTGGTGGCCAGCACCAGGACCGTTCCGGTGGGGATCTCGGGTACCCGGGTGACCGCGCAGTCGACCCCGCCGCGCTCCAACTCGGCGACCCGGTCCCGGCCGGGACCGTCGTCGCCCACCGCACCGACCAACGTCACCGGTATGCCCAACGCGCCCAGCCAGGCCGCGGTGTTCGCCGCCTGGCCGCCCCCGGTGAACCGGATCTCGGCCGGCGTGTCCGAACCGGTCGTGAGTGGTCCGGCCAGCACCGCCACCACGTCGGTGATCAGGTCGCCGACGACGACCACCCGGGGTGGCGTCATGCCTGCCGGGCAGCCGACGCGACCGCGATCCGGGCAGCGAGGTCGGCGTTGCGCAGGATGATCCGGATGTTCACCGCGAGGCTGGCCCCCTCGGTCGCGGAGTGGAAGTGTGCCAGCAGGAACGGGGTCACCGCCTTACCGGTGATCCCCTCCCGCCGCAACAGTGTCAGCCCCTCGGCCAGGGTGCGATCGTGTAGCGCCGGGTCGAGCTGCTCGTCGGTGGGCAGCGGGTTGGCCACGACCAGGCCGCCGGAGTGCAGCCCGTGCTGCTCCTGGGCGGCGAGCGCCCCCGCCACCTGCTCCGGCGAGTCGACCGACCAGTCCAGGTCGAAGCCGCCGTCGGTGAGGTAGAAGCCGGGGAAGCGGCGGGTGCGGTAGCCGACCACCCCGACCCCGAGTGTCTCCAGGCGTTCCAACGTGGCGCCCGAGTCGAGAATCGACTTCACCCCGGCGCAGACCACGGCGATCGGCGTCCGGGCGAGGGTCGTCAGGTCGGCGGACTCGTCGAAGCTCTGGGCCGCCTCCCGGTGCACGCCGCCGAGACCGCCGGTGGCGAACACCCGGATCCCCGCCGCCGCGGCCACCGCGCTGGTAGCGGCCACGGTCGTGGCGCCGTCCGCGCCGGTCGCGGCAGCAACGGCGAGATCGCGTACGGAGAGCTTGGCCACGTCGTCGACGGTGGCGAGACGGGTCAGCTCCGCGTCGTCGAGGCCGACCACGAGCTGGCCGGCGACCATGCCGATGGTGGCCGGTACCGCGCCGGCATCCCGGACGGTCTGTTCGATCTCGCGGGCCACCCGGAGGTTGTCCGGCCGGGGCAGGCCGTGCGAGACGATCGTGCTCTCGAGCGCTACCACGGGACGGCCGACGCGGAGCGCGTCGGCGACCTCGGCGCCGTGTCGGAGGTGAAAGGTGGTCACAGTGCCCAACCGTACGGCGTCGGTCAGTCGGGCTCGAAGTAGACCGGGCAAAGGGTGACCTGCCAGACTTGGCGGGTGGAGGTATGGAAGTGAGCACACAGGTTCTCGAGCGTCCCGAGGTGAAGGACGCCGACACCGGCCCCGAGATGTTCCATTACGTGCGCAAAGAGAAGATCGCCGAGAGTGCCGTGATGGGCACCCACGTCGTGGCGCTCTGCGGCGAGACCTTCCCGGTCACCAAGTCGGCCAAACCGGGCTCACCGGTCTGCCCCAAGTGCAAGGAGATCTACGAGTCAATGCGCGAGTGAGTCGACCGCGGGCTGGTCCGCCGCCCGCGTGAGCGGTGGCGGTACCCACCGCTGCCTCCCCCTGCGTTGACCGTGGCGTCGAGTGGGGCGTACGGCGCTCGCTGGTTATGCTGGGCGCCGGCCCTCGCGGCACTGCGCGCGGGGGCGTTTTCATGGGCGGCGGCGGCGCCGATGCCGGTACGGCTCAGGGGCGTGCGTTCGTAACCCGCGATCCTCGGTCGGGGCCGTCCCGCCGGCGGTGAGAGGAGCTTCGCGTGGCAGCCCGGACGCCAACGCTCGAGACGTTCCCAGCCCTGCGCGCCTGGCAGCGCCGGGCGCTGGTGGAGTACCTACGTCGGCGGGAGCCGGACTTCACCGCGGTGGCCACGCCGGGGGCCGGTAAAACCACGTTCGCCCTTCGGGTCGCCGCCGAGCTCATCGCCGATGGAAGCATCGAGGCGATCACCGTGGTCGCCCCGACCGAGCACCTCAAGACCCAGTGGGCGCAGGCTGCCGCCCGGGTCGGCATCCAGCTCGACGCGGCGTTCCGGAACGCGGATCTGCACTCGTCGGCCGACTTCCACGGTGCGGTGGTCACCTACGCCCAGGTGGGGATGGCGCCGCAGGTGCACCGGCGGCGCACCCTGACCCGGCGCACCCTGGTCATCCTCGACGAGATCCACCACGCCGGCGACTCCCGGACCTGGGGGGACGGGGTGCACGCGGCCTTCGAGGGCGCGGAGCGCCGGCTGATGCTCACCGGCACCCCGTTTCGCTCCGACGACAACCCGATCCCGTTCGTCAGCTACGAGCGGGGCGGGGACGGCCTCCTGCGGTCCCGCGCCGACTCCGTCTACGGCTACGCCGACGCGCTGCACGACGGCGTGGTGCGCCCGGTGCTCTTCCTGGCCTACTCGGGGGAGACCCGGTGGCGCACGAACGCCGGTGAGGAGCTGGCCGCCCGGCTCGGGGAGCCGATGACCCAGGACCTGATCGCGCAGGCGTGGCGAACCGCGCTCGACCCGGCCGGCGACTGGATGCCGCAGGTGCTGCGGGCGGCGGATGCCCGGCTGACCGTGCTGCGTAACGCCGGGATGCCCGACGCCGCCGGCTTGGTGATCGCCAGTGACCAGCAGACCGCCCGGTCGTACGCGAAGCTCATCGAGCAGGTGACCGGGGAGAAGGCCGCCGTGGTGCTCTCCGACGACGCGGGAGCCTCGGACCGGATCGCGACGTTCGCGACGGCGCAGCAGCGTTGGCTGGTGGCGGTCCGGATGGTCTCCGAAGGGGTGGATATCCCGCGGCTGGCCGTCGGCGTCTACGCCACCAGCGCCAGCACCCCGCTCTACTTCGCCCAGGCCATCGGGCGGTTCGTCCGGGCGCGGCAGCCGGGGGAGACGGCGTCGGTCTTCCTGCCCAGCGTCCCGCACCTGCTCGGCCTCGCGAGCGAGATGGAAGCTGAGCGGGATCATGTGTTGGGCAAGCCGAAGGACCAGGAGGGCTTCGACGACGACCTGCTGGAGCGCGCCCAGCGGGACGACCAGGCCAGCGGTGAGCTGGAGAAGCGGTTCGCCGCGCTCTCCGCGACCGCCGAACTGGATCAGGTGATCTTCGACGGCGCGTCCTTTGGCACCGCCGCGCAGGCCGGTACGCCGGAGGAGGAGGAGTACCTCGGGCTGCCCGGTCTCCTCACCGCCGATCAGGTGGCCATGCTGCTGTCCAAGCGGCAGGCCGAGCAGCTCGCCGCGTCGCGACGCCGGGGCACCGTACGACCGGCTGAGCCGGCCGCGGCGACCGCTGCCGCACCGCCGGCGCCGATGGGTGCGGCGCAGCGCCGGGTGGCGCTGCGCCGACAGTTGAACGCCCTGGTGGCTGCCCGGCATCACCACACCGGCCAGCCGCACGGCAAGATCCATGCGGAGCTTCGCCGTCGCTGTGGTGGTCCGCCCAGCGCCCAGGCGACGATTGAGCAGTTGGAGGAGCGGATCGCCACCGTGCAAACGCTCTGACCCGATCCGATCCGACCCGCAGCCGACCGGGTCACCGGAACAGGACGGCGGCTACCGGACAACAGGACGGTAGCCGTGGGCAAGAGGACGGTAGGCGCCGGAGACGACAAAGCCGGCCGGGCCCAGCGGGCCCGGCCGGCTTTGCATGTTCAGCTGCGGATCCTCAGTTCGTCATCAGATCGGCGCCACGCCAGCTGAACTCCGGGTCCGCTGCGTACCGCACGGTGATCTTGACGAGATCCTCCGCGTACTTGTTCGCGTGATGTCCGCAAAATACCAGTTCCCCGCCGCCAGCAAGGGTAATGCGGAGCTTGCCGGCAGCATTGCAGCGGTCGCACCGTTCATCGGCGGCCGGGGGGCTCACCGTCTCGGGCGGCGGCGTGAGGGTCGGGGTCATCGCCTTCCTCCTCTGGTCGTCACCGATGAACACTCTCTTCGGTCGTTGCTCACCTATCGTGCAACACCCTGGTCAGGGTGCGCGTTCCCTGTGTGCCCGCGGGGGACCGAGGTCACACCTGACTCCGACAGCGTCCCTGCCCCAAGGGTGCCACGTCAACGATCACAATCGGGCAACCATCCGACCAGCGAAGGGGTTGCGCGGAGAGTGCTCAAACTGACACGCTTGGTTGGTATCTGTCGTGGAGTCTGGCGCGGACTCGGGCCCCAAGCAGGCCCTTAGTCCAGATAATCCCGGAGAACCTGCGACCGGGACGGGTGGCGCAGTTTGGACATCGTCTTGGACTCGATCTGCCGGATGCGCTCTCGGGTCACCCCGTAAACCTGGCCGATTTCGTCCAGCGTGCGCGGCTGACCATCGGTCAGACCGAACCGGAGGCGGACCACCCCGGCCTCGCGCTCGGACAGCGTCTGCAGCACCTGCTGGAGCTGATCCTGGAGGAGCGAGAACGACACCGCGTCAACGGCGACCACGGCCTCCGAGTCCTCAATGAAGTCACCGAGCTGGCTGTCGCCCTCGTCGCCGATGGTCTGGTCGAGCGAGATCGGCTCCCGGGCGTACTGCTGGATCTCCAGCACCTTCTCCGGTGTGATATCCATCTCCTTCGCGAGCTCCTCCGGGGTGGGCTCGCGGCCCAGGTCCTGGAGTAGCTCGCGCTGGATCCGGCCGAGCTTGTTGATCACCTCGACCATGTGTACCGGGATGCGGATGGTGCGGGCCTGGTCGGCCATGGCGCGGGTGATGGCCTGGCGGATCCACCAGGTGGCGTAGGTGGAGAACTTGTAG
>NZ_JABZED010000007.1:409062-547666 GCF_013416675.1 Salinispora sp. H7-4 | reverse complement strand
AGGGCAAGTCGCCGTACGCCCGTCCGTCGGCGATCGCCACTCTCGCGGCGCTGGCCACCGAGTCGCCGCCGCCGCCGAAGAACGCCGGCCCGCTGCGCCCGGTGCTCAACGGCCTGCTGCGCAAGGATCCGACCGAGCGGGTCACCGCCGAGGTGGCAGAGCGGCTACTGCGCCGAGCCGGCGGTAAACGTTCGCAGCTCATCCCGATGCTGTCCGGCGTACGCCGGCCTGGGCCGAACCGTGGCCAGGGGCGGACGCCAGCGCCGGTGCCGGCGCCGCGACCGGCGCCGACGCTGCCTGAACCCCCGGCGTCGGGGGCACCGGCATCCCCGCCGTCGTCCGGTGCGTCACCACCGGCGGCCGAGCCGCCGGCCGATGCCGCCCGCACCGCGAAGGTGACGGGTACCGGCCCGACCGCGCCGGTCAATCCTCCGGTGGAGCGACCGGACGCCGACCCGACGGCGATGCTCGGTGGGCTGTCGGCTGCCCCGGCATGGTCGGTGCCCCCGCCCGGCGGACCCGAGGCCGGTACGAGGCGTCACGCCACCCGCCGCAACCTGCTGATCGGTGCCGTGGTGGCCCTGCTTCTGCTCGGTCTCGTGGTGGCCTATCCCTGGCTCGCCACGGAGGATGACGGAGCGGATCCGGGTGCTGTCGCGACCGGTGCCGGGGCCACCACGGCTCCGGCCAACTCGGCTCCGAGTGCCACGGCGCCGACGAGCGCCCCGCCGACCAGCGCCAGCCCTCCAGCGTCCAGCCCGACCCCGAGTGGCACGGCGGGCGCGGCCCTGCCGGCCGGCTGGAAGCTGCACCGGGACGCCACGGGATTTGTGGTGCCGGTGCCGCCGGGGTTCGACCTGGACTACCGCCGGCAATGGGGTCGGGGGCCGGAGGACTATCGGGTCCGGTTCTCCGACGGTGCGGGGCGGGCCCTGCTCATCGACCAGACGACGACGCCGCTGGACGATGCTGTGGCGGACTGGCGTAAGCAGGAGGCTGCCCGACGCGACGGCTACCGTGGCTACCAGCACGTCAAGATCGTTTCAGTGGACTACTGGGATGAGGCCGCCGACTGGGAGTGGATCTTCGATGACGACCGCGGACGTCGGCTGCACGTCCGTAACCGTGGCTTCGTGACCGCGCCCGACAAGGGGTACGCGATCCGCTGGGACTGCCCGGAGGACGACTGGGCGGCGAACGAGTCGGTTTTCGAGATCATCGCCGCCGGGTTTGTGCCAGTACGTAGCTGATCTCGTCCCGGCTGGCCGAGGGCGGCCAGATCGGGCCGACGGTCGGCCGGGACGAGGGCGGTAGGCTCCCCGCCCATGGTGTCGATCGACGGTCTGACCGGTATCTGGGACACACTGCTCGGCGCGCAGCCGGACCCGCCTCCGCTGCTGGTGCTGCTGACCGGAGTGGGGGCGTTGGTCGTGGTCAGCACCGGGCTACCCTGGCGGGTCGCCCGCAACGCGGTCACCATCGCCCACGAGGGCGGGCACGCCCTGGCCGCCCTGCTCACCGGCCGTCGCCTGCACGGCATCCGGCTGCACTCGGACACCTCCGGGCTCACCCTCTCCGCCGGTCGCCCCACCGGCCCCGGCATGGTGATCACCCTGCTCGCCGGCTACCTGGCTCCACCGCTGGTCGGGCTCGCCGGCGCCGGAATCCTCGGTGGCAACCGGATCACCCTGCTGTTGTGGATCGCCGTCGCACTGCTGCTGGCCATGCTGGTCCTGATCCGCAACGTCTTCGGAGTGCTGTCGCTGCTGGTCACCGGCGGGCTCGTACTCGCCGTCTCCTGGTACGCCACACCGCAGGTGCAGGCGGCGTTCGCGTACACCGGGGTGTGGTTCCTGCTGCTCGGCGGTATCCGCCCGGTGGTCGAGCTGCAACGGCTACGCGCCCGTGGCCGGATGCCCGCCTCCGACGCCGACCAACTCGCCGGCATCACCCCCTTCCCCGCGTTCTTCTGGGTCACGGTCTTCGCCCTGGTCAACCTGGTCGTGCTGGGCTTCGGCGCGGTGCTTCTGGCCGGCCCGGCCTGGACCGGGTACGGGCTGATCGGCTGAGCCGGGCCGCCCGGGATGGCCCAGTCGAGGCGGAAAAGCCGGGAGCAGCCGGCAACCTGGGGCCGGCGCTGGTGCGTGTCCTCTGCGACCGCCACGGGAGGTAGCCAGGTGCCGGATATCGAGGGGTTCGACGAGTTCTATCGGGGGAGCCGGCAGCGGCTGCTCGGCTTCGTGTACGTGCTCACCGGTGATCTCACCGAGGCCCAGGACGCGGTGCAGGAGGCGTATATCCGGGCCTGGCAGCGCTGGTCCACGGTGAGCGGGTACGACGACCCGGAGGCGTGGGTGCGGGTGGTGGCGAGCCGGGTTGCGGTCAGCCGGTGGCGCAGCCTACGCAGCCGCGCTCGGGCGTACCTGCGGCACGGTGCCACCGAGAGCGTCCCGGCGCCCAGCACCGACACGGTGGCGGTGGTCGCCGCACTGCGCCGGCTGCCGGAGGAGCAGCGCATCGCGATCGCGCTCTATTACCTGGTGGGGATGCCCGTCGTCGAGGTCGCCCGGGAGACCAACGCCCCGGTCGGCACCGTCAAGGCCCGGCTGTCTCGCGGCCGGGCGGCTCTCGCCGGGCTGCTGGCCGTCGTCGATCTGGAGGAGGCCGTCGATGCGTGACGAGATGAGCGTCGTCGAGCCGATGCAACGCGGCCTGCGCGACGTCCGTTGGCTGGAGGCGGCGGAACTCCGTGCTCGGGCCCGCCGCCGCAGCCGGCGTACCGCCCTGTTGGCAGGGATCGTCCTGGTGGGGACCTTGGCGGTGGTCTCCGTCCCGGTGCTCAACCCCCCGTGGAGCTACTCACCGGCCACCCCGGTACCGGTGCAGGCCGCGGTGGGAAGCACCCCCGCGTCGCCTGCCGGGCCGGTCGCGGCGGTGCGTTCCGACCTTCCACCCGAGCTCTTCGTCCAACAGTCGGACCTGGTGGTGCGCACGGAACTGCACCTCGGCGAGGCCGCCCTGGGCGGAACCGTCACGCTGGGGATCGGGCGTGACCGATGTGGCCCCGGCCCGGAGGTGGAGGCGTGGATGAGCCGGTCGCAGACGCTGCTGCGGTGGTCGGCCGGTGGCCCCGATCGGCTCGGTGACATCCTGGTTGTGCAGGATCTGTATCGGTTCCGCGATGATGACGCGGCCCGTTTCTTGGCCGAGGTCCGGCAGGCGATCGCTTCCTGCCCCCAGCAGGGGGAGGTCTGGACGGCCGACTACGAAGGCCGGGCGGTGGAACTGGAAGCGCTGCACCATTGGGACACCCCGCGGGTGGACTTCGCCGGCGAGGAGTCGCTCCTGCTGCGGCACTCGTCCTCCCTGTCCGCCAACCCCACGACGGGCGAACTGCCGGCCGTGGTGAACTCGCCGGAGCTGCGGGTCGTGTTGCGCGTCGATGACCTGGTGACGGTGCTCTTCGTCAGCATGGCCGGCGAGGCGGAACTGGTCCGCCTCGCCGACGTCGCGGCCCGTCGCATGTGCACCGCCGCCAGCCCGCCCTGCTGAGCCACGCCGACCGCGCACCTACAGCGGGATGTTGCCGTGCTTCTTCGGGGGAAGGGTCTCGCGCTTGGTACGCAGTACCCGCAGCGCCCGGACAATCTGTGCCCGGGTTTCGTGCGGCGGGATGACCGAGTCGATGTACCCGCGCTCGGCGGCGATGTACGGGTTGGCGAGGGTGTCCTCGTATTCGGTGATCAGCTCGGCCCGTCGCGCCGCCGGGTCGGCGGCGCCGGCCAGCTCCTGCCGGTGCAGGATGTTGACCGCCCCCTGCGCCCCCATCACCGCGATCTGGGCGGTCGGCCAGGCGAAGTTCAGGTCCGCGCCGAGGTGCTTGGAGCCCATGACGTCGTACGCACCGCCGTACGCCTTGCGGGTGATGACGGTGACCTTTCCGACGGTGGCCTCGGCGTACGCGTAGATGAGCTTCGCGCCCCGGCGAATGATGCCCTCCCACTCCTGGCTGGTGCCGGGGAGGAAGCCGGGCACGTCCACGAAGGTGAGTACCGGAATGTTGAACGCGTCGCAGGTGCGGACGAAGCGCGCGGCCTTCTCCGACGCGGCGATGTCCAGCGTGCCGGCGAAGTGCATGGGCTGGTTCGCGACCACGCCGACCGGCCGGCCCTCGACCCGGCCGTAGCCGACGATCAGGTTCTGCGCGTACAGCGGCTGCACCTCAAGGAACTCGCCCTCGTCGAGGACGTGCTCGATGACCTGGTGCATGTCGTACGGCTGGTTCGCCGAGTCCGGGATGAGGGTGTCCAGTTCCCGGTCCTCGTCGCTGATCTCGAGGTCCATGTCGACCGGGTACGTGACCGGCTCGTCCAGGTTGTTCGACGGCAGGTACGACAGCAGCGCCTTGACGTACTCGATCGCGTCCTCCTCGTCGGTGGCGAGGTAGTGCGCGTTGCCGCTGCGCGAGTTGTGCGTACGGGCGCCGCCCAGCTCCTCCATGGCGACGTCCTCACCGGTGACGGTCTTGATCACGTCTGGGCCGGTGATGAACATGTGGGAGGTCTGGTCGACCATGACGGTGAAGTCGGTGACCGCGGGCGAGTAGACGGCGCCGCCCGCGCACGGGCCGAGAATGAGCGAGATCTGTGGGATGACGCCACTGGCCCGTACGTTGCGGAAGAAGATCTCGCCGTAGAGGCCGAGCGAGGTGACGCCCTCCTGGATCCGGGCCCCGCCGGAGTCGTTGATCCCGATGATTGGGCACCCGGTCTTCATGGCCAGGTCCATCACCTTGACGATCTTCTCGCCGAAGACCTCGCCGAGGGAACCGCCGAAGACCGTGAAGTCCTGCGCGAACACGCAGACCTGGCGACCGTCGATGGTCCCGTAGCCGGTGATGACGCCGTCGCCGTAGGGGCGGGTCTTCGCCAGTCCGAAGTTGGTGGACCGGTGTCGGGCCAGCTCGTCCAGTTCGACGAAGGAGCCGGGGTCGAGGAGGAGCTCGATCCGCTCCCGCGCGGTCTTCTTGCCGCGTGCGTGCTGCTTGTCCACGGCGCGCGCCGACCCGGCGTGCACCGCCTCGTCGATCCGACGCTCCAGGTCCGCCAGCTTGCCTGCGGTGCTGTGGATGTTGGTCCCGGTCTCGGTAGTCACCAAGGGAATATAACGATGGTTCAGCTCGGCGCCGCTGTGCAGTACGCCTCACCACCGGTTATCGGGAGGGTCGTAGGCTGGCAGGATGCTGGTTTCCCCGTACACCGATCTGGATCGCCCACCACTGTCGGTGGCGCGGCTGCGTCGCGCGTTGGTCGCGCCGCACGGTTCGTGGGCCCGGCTGGAGCTGCTCGCCGAGACCGGTTCGACCAACGCGGACGTGGCCGAGTATGCCCGCTCCGGGGAGCCGGAGGGCCTGGTGCTGGTCGCGGAGCGGCAGCGTGCGGGGCGGGGCCGGCGGGGCCGTGACTGGCAGTCGCCGGCTCGGGCGGGGATCGCGACCAGCGTCCTGCTCCGGCCCGGGGACGCGGTGCCCGAGCGGGGCTGGGCGCCGGTGCCACCGTCGGCGTACGGGTGGCTGCCGCTGCTCGCCGGAGTGGCGCTGGTGCAGGCGGTGACCCGGCTGGCCGAGTTGGAGGCCACCCTCAAGTGGCCGAACGATCTGCTCGTCGGTGACGCGAAGTGCGGTGGGATCCTGGCCGAGGGGGTGCCGGTGGCGGGGGCGGCGGGGCCCCCCGCGATCGTCCTCGGCATCGGTCTGAACGTGACTCTTCGTGCTGACGAGTTGCCGGCGAACCCGAATGGTCTGCCGGCGACCTCGCTGCAGTTGGCCGGTGCCGCGGCGACCGACCGGGATCCGTTGTTGCGGGCGCTGCTCCGGTCGTTGGGCGACTGGTATGGGCGGTGGCGGGCCGCGGAGGGCGATGCGGTGGCCAGTGGCCTGCGCGCGGCGTACCTGGCCGGCTGCGCCACCGTGGACCGTCCGGTCCGGGTGCTGCTGCCGGACGGTGGCGAGTTGACCGGCACGGCGACCGGCGTTGACTCCGACGGCCAGCTGGTGGTGTCCACCCCGGAAGCCACCCGGCACCTCTCCGCCGGCGACATTCTGCACCTGCGCTGAACGGCCACGGTTGACCCGGCGGAGCCGGGCTCGGCAGCGGCTGTCGTCGCCCAGCCCGCGCGGCTGATGTCGTGGGGCGGTGTGAGCGGTTACGGTCTGCGCGTCCGATCTGTGCTGGAGGTACCCGTGGCGTTTCCTGAGGACGTGCTCACCGAGGACGAGTACGTCGTGCTGCATCTGCACCCGCACTGGAAGGTCCTGGTCCGGCCGGCCGTGGTGACGGTTCTTGCCGTCGCGGTGGTGGTGGGCGCCCTGGTGCTGGCCCCCGACGGTGCTGGCCGGGCGGCGGTGTTGGTGGTGCTGGGCGGGGCGGCGCTGGTGGGGGTGCTCTGGTTCGCGCTCTGGCCGGCGCTGGTCTGGCAGGCGACCCACTACCTGTTCACCAATGAGCGGGTGCTCATCCAGCAGGGTGTGCTTTCCCGGGACCGCCGGGACATTCCGCTCACCCGGGTCACCGACCATGCGATGCAGCAGCGCCTCAGTGAGCGGTTGTTCGGCTGCGGAACCCTGACCATCGATTCCGCGGGGGAGCGTGGGCGGTCGGTGTTGGATGATGTGCCGCAGGTGGGGCGGGTGCAGACGACGCTCTACGAGTTGGTGGAGGCGCAGTACGACCGGCCGCCGTCCGACGACGCCGAGCTTCGGGAGGCACTGGCCGAGGCCCAGGACGGCAGGCCGTCCGGGGAAGCGGGCTGAGCTGGGCCCGGGCGGGCTGCGACCGGCGTCCTGCCCCCGGAGCCGGGCGCGTCAGGGGCGACGGGATCGGCGGGTGCTCGTTTGGAGCTCCGCGGCGAGCTCGGCGGCCAGCTCCCGGTCCAGGTCGAGGCGGGCGTCCAGCGGGATGGTCAGCCCTTGGATCGGTGTGCGGAGGGGGTGGTGGGTGCCCGGTGGTGGGGCGGCTTCCTCCAGCTCCGAGACCGACTCCGCCAGCTCGGCGACCGGGTCCATCTCCGCCATCGTGTCCCACTCGTCGCGGCGGATGCTGTGCCAGTTGTTGGTGGCCGGCGCCGGTGCGGGCTGGAAGACGAACGTCCGGTAGGACCAGAACCGGAACAGCGTCGCCAGCAGGACACCCATCGTCTTGGCGAGGTTGAGGGCGAGCAGGCTGCTCACGCCGAGGCCGTACTTGGCCGCGGCCAGCACCCCCAGCTCGATGAGGAGCCCCGCACCGTTAAAAAGAAAGAAAAGGACATACTCGCGTCTAACTGCCGTTTTCGGGCGATCGCGGTACGTCCAATGGCGATTCATCAGGTACGACGTGATCGTCGCGGTGATGGTGGCGACGACCGTCGCCTTCAGTACGCCGCCCTGGAAGACAGTGAGTGCAAGGGCGTTGAACACCGCGTAATTGATGACGGTGTTGACGCCCCCGACGATGCCGAATTTGAGCGCCTCATGCAGGAACTTCTGCCAACGCTCGGGCAGGAGACGGACAAGACGCATGCAGAACACCTTAGGCGAGTGGGCTGGGCCGGGATCGCCCCGGCCTGGCGAGATGGGCGCCAGGTCACGCCCGGTTTCGGTCGTGCTTCGCTTCCGGTGCGGCGGGAGTTCCCGCTGGCACGAAGACGAACCGTCGATAGGACCAGAACCGGAAGAGGGTCGCCAGCCCGGTGCCGACGAGATAGCTGGCGATGTTGTCCGCCAGCGGGGTCTGGAAGACCTCTGGCCAGATCTGGCCAAGGCCGTAGCGGCTGATCGCCAGGACCGCCACGGTGATACCGAGGCCCACCGCGTTGAAGATGAAGAAGAGCGCGTACTCGCGGGCTGGGTTGCCGCCCCGGCGGTGTCGCCACGTCCAGAACCGGTTGCCGAGGAAGGCGAAGGTCGCCGCCACCACCGTGGAGATGGTCTTCGCAGTCACCTGCTCGACGTCCTGCACCGAGGTCAGGAGGTTGAAGAGGGCGAAGTCGACGATGAAGGCGATGCCGCCCACGGTGGCGAACTTGCTCAACTCGTGGACGAGGTGACCGAACCGGTCCAGCAGGGAGTGGATCAGGCCCGGCCGGGTCCGCCGGGAGCCGGGCTCCCCGGTCATCGTCGCTGCCACCGAGCGAGCGTACCGGGTGCGGGCCCGCGGCACGGGTAGCGCGGGTCGGCATGGCTGGTCCGGACAGGGGCGATGAACGGGGACAGCAGTCCCGGGCAGGCCCTCCCGAACCAGCTGGCAAAGCGCACGCCGGTACGCAGCCGCCGTACCGGACGACGACGGGCCAGCTGTTTCGTCACTGGATTTGCGTGAAACTGCGCGTGAAAGCGGGTATTAGCTCGCGATGCCGCAGCCGGACCGTAGCTTGTGCAGTTCTTCACAACCAGTCCCACTGACTGCTGACGCAAGCCGGTTTACGCTGAGGCCAATCCCAGGTTTCACGTAGGCGACGCGACGCGCCGTCAAGCCTCGTGCATCCCATAGACCGGTCAGCGTCGACCACAAGGAGATGTGTCATGGTTGCTCCGGCCACTGTTCGGGGTATCGATCAGGCCCCGACATCCCACCCCAAACTGCTTGCCTGGGTCCGTGAGATCGCGGAACTGACCACCCCGGACCGTGTGGTCTGGGCGGACGGGTCAGAAGAGGAGTGGCGTCGTCTCACCGACGAACTCGTCGAGGCGGGCACCCTGGTCCGGCTCAACCCGGAGAAGAAGCCCAACTCGTTTTACGCGCGGACCGATCCGACGGACGTGGCGCGGGTCGAGGAGCGTACCTACATCTGCTCGGTGGACGAGGCAGACGCTGGCCCGACCAACAACTGGATGGCGCCGGCCGAGATGAAGCGGACGATGACGGAGCTGTACCGCGGTTGCATGCGCGGTCGCACCATGTACGTCATCCCCTTCTGCATGGGCCCGGTAGAGGCCGAGAAGCCGATGTTCGGCATCGAGATCACCGACAGTCCGTACGTGGTCGCCTCGATGCGGATCATGACCCGGATGGGCGGGAAGATCCTGGCGGCGATGGGCGACGACGCGGACTTCGTGCACGCACTGCACTCGATCGGCGCGCCGCTCGCACCGGGCCAGCAGGACGTGGCCTGGCCGTGCAACGAGACGAAGTACATCTCGCACTTCCCGGAGACCCGGGAGATCTGGTCCTACGGCTCCGGCTACGGCGGCAACTCGCTGCTCGGCAAGAAGTGCTACTCGCTGCGGATCGCCAGTGTGATGGGGCGGGACGAGGGCTGGCTCGCCGAGCACATGTTGATCCTGAAGATCACATCGCCGGAGGGGAGGGTTTACCACATCGCCGGTGCCTTCCCGTCGGCCTGCGGCAAGACCAACCTCGCCATGCTGGAGCCGACCATCCCAGGCTGGAAGGTCGAGACCATCGGGGACGACATCGCCTGGATGCGGTTCGGCCCGGACGGGCGCCTCTACGCGGTCAACCCGGAGTACGGCCTCTTCGGGGTCGCCCCCGGCACCGACTGGAAGACCAACGCCAACGCGATGCGGACGTTGGACCGCGGCAACTCCGTCTTCACCAACGTGGCCCTCACCGACGACGGTGACATCTGGTGGGAGGGCATGGGCGAGCCCCCGGCGCACCTCATCGACTGGAAGGGCAACGACTGGACGCCGGAGAGCGAGAACCTCTCCTCGCACGCCAACAGCCGGTTCTGCACTCCGATCACCCAGTGCCCGATCCTCGCCGAGGACTACTACAACCCCAACGGCGTACCGATCGACGCGATCCTCTTCGGCGGCCGGCGTCGGGACACCGTTCCACTGGTCACCGAGGCGCGGGACTGGGTGCACGGCGTCTACCTGGGCGCGACGCTCTCCTCGGAGACCACCGCCGCGGCTTCGGGCGCGGTCGGCGTCGTGCGTCGGGACCCGATGGCGATGCTGCCCTTCATCGGCTACCACGCCGGTGACTACTTCCGGCACTGGATCGAGATGGGCAAGGGCGTCGACGGCGACGAGTCGAAGCTGCCGAGCGTCTACTACGTCAACTGGTTCCGTAAGGACGCCGAGGGCAACTTCCTCTGGCCGGGCTTCGGCGAGAACTCCCGGGTCCTGAAGTGGATCGTCGAGCGGATCGAGGGCCGGGCCGACGCCGTGGAGACCCCGATCGGCATGGTTCCCACCGCGGATGCGCTGGACGTCGAGGGCCTGGACATGACCTCGGAAGACATTCGGATCGCGCTGAAGGTCGACGCGAACGAGTGGCAGGCCGAACTGCCGATGGTCACCGAGTGGTTTACGAAGTTCGGGGACAAGCTGCCCGGTGTCCTCTGGGCCGAGCTGGACGCGCTGCGTGCCCGGCTCGACGCGGAGCCGCGGTAGTAGCGGATTTTGGCTGGGCCGGCGCCGCGGGCGATGGATGATCCCTGCAACGGCCGCCGAGAGCAGTGGCTCGGCGGCGGAGAGGGGACGCGACGTGGCGACCGGGCTGGCCGACGGGGGCGACGAGTGCGACGTGGTGGTGGGGCCGGCCCGGCCCGGCGGCCGGTCCTTCCCGATCGGTGACGGCCGGTGGGACATCCGGACACTGGCCATGATCGGGCGTGGTCCGGCCACCGGGGATCGGCATCCCGAGCCGTGAGGCGTCACTCCGGTCGCTACCCTGGCAGGTGATGACTCTGCGGGACGTTGTCTATTCGATGTACGAACGCCGGCTCACGGCCAAGCTGGCGGGCAAGCCGGTGCCTCAGCACGTCGGTGTGATGTGTGACGGTAACCGCAGGTGGGCGCGGGAGATGGGGTTCGTTGACCCCAACGACGGCCACCGGGTCGGTGCCGAGCGGATCAAGGAGCTGCTGCGGTGGTGTGACGCGGCCGGCGTCGGGCATGTGACGCTCTGGCTGCTCTCCACCGACAACCTGACCCGCCCGGCCGCTCAGCTCGATCCGTTGTTGGAGATCATCGAGGACCTGACGAGCGAGCTGGCCGAGGAGGGTAACCCCTGGCGGCTGCGGCTGGTTGGGGCGCTCGACGTGTTGCCGGCGCAGCACGCGGCGGCGCTCAAGGCGGCGGCGGAGCGGACCCGGGACCGGGTGGGCGGCGCACAGGTCAACATCGCCGTGGGCTACGGCGGCCGGCGTGAGATCGCCGACGCGGTGCGATCGTTCCTGCACGAGCACGCGAAGGCCGGCACCGACATCGAGCAGCTGGCCGAGACGTTTGATGTCGAGCACATCACCGAGCACCTCTACACCCGGGGCCTGCCGGACCCCGATCTGATCATACGGACCAGCGGCGAGCAGCGGATGTCCGGTTTCCTACTCTGGCAGTCCGTCCATTCGGAGTTCTATTTCTGCGAGTTGAACTGGCCGGATTTCCGCCGGGTCGACTTTCTCCGCGCGCTGCGCTCCTACGCCAGCCGGCAGCGTCGCTTCGGCATCTGACCACCCCGGTCCGGGGGTCAGGCCAGCCGGCGCGCGGCGGCGGTGAGGAAGTCGCCGAGGTCTGCGGGCGAGTCGATGGTCAGATCCGCGGCGGCGGCAACCTCTTCGCCGGTCTCCGGGTTGGCGACGGCGACGCAGACGCCGAAGAAGCGCGGGTCGACGGTGGCCCGGGCGCGTAGCGCCGCGAAGGCCTTGATGTCCGATACGTCGTCGCCGAAGTACCAGGCGGCCTCCGCGTCCCGTACCACCTCGTCGATGACCATGCCCTTGTCCCGGTCGACTGGCGGTTTCAGCTCCAGGACCATTCGTCCGGCCTGGACCCGCAGGCCGAGCTGCTCGGCCTGCGCGTAACCCCACTGGGTAACCGCCGGTCCGAGCTGTGGGGCGGTTCGCCAGTGCAGTGCCACCGAGAGCCGTTTGTACTCCACCAGGGTGCCCGCGGGCAGCTCGGCGCGGGCCTGCCCGGCGAGCTCTGCCATGGTCGGCACCCAGGGCAGCGCCGCTGGTTCGGTGACGGTGGCGCCGCCGGAGTGGCTGTGCTCCAGCCCGTAGAGACCGTAGAGGTCAACACCGGCGAGATCGCCGAGTCGCTCGCGGAGGAAGTCGACCGGGCGTGCGGAGACGATCGCGATCCGACGGACGACGGGAGCGAGGGCCTCGATCGCGGTGAGCACCCTCGGTGCGGGGTGCACCGAGGTCGGGTCGTCCCGGACCGGCGCGAGGGTGCCATCGAAGTCGAAGAAGAGGACGGTTCCGGCCGCCCGGGCAGCGGTTTCCTGCCAGGCGAGGTCGGCGGTGAACGGGGTTTTCGGCGGCTGCTTGCCCAGATTCAACGGCGGCACGCGCGACAGCGTACCCCGCTCGGAGCGGCTCAATCGTAGCCGCGACGTACCCGGCCACCGGGCCTGGTGGCGGGGTGGATACTGGGTTTGTGGCGGCGTTCAGCGTTCGGCGGCTTCCCGTCCCCGACGCCCGATCGGGACGACGGTGGCTTCCCGACTGTGCCGGAGCAGGTAGCCCTCGACGAAGCCGGAGTTTCGGTCACCGGTGCCGGATTCGATCTCGTTGAGCCGGGCCACCAGGAACTCGGTGAGCGCGCTGATCCGGTCGTTGAGTCGGTCGTTCAGCTCGGCGAGCACGGCCAGGACGACGGCGGTGCCGGTGGCGGTGAGCGTGACGAGGTTGACGAGCAGGGGAAGCTGCTCGCCGTTGACCGCCAGGGTCACCGCGTTCCCGGTCACGCACAGCGTCAGGGACACGGTGCCGACCACGACTGCCAACCACTTCAGGGTCATGGAAAGACCCCTCCTTCTGTCCCGCAGGGCTGGGTTCGGCCTTCCCGTCCCCCCGCCGACGACGAGCCCAAGCAGTACGAGTACGGACGCTAGCGTGCCGATCCGGGCCCGGGAGCGAAACGAATGAGTCTGACCTGCTGTTCTTTCGCCATCTGAGGATCATCCAACCTTTTTGCCCTGGTTTGGCGCTGCCATGGGAAGAGTGGGCCGATACGCGAGGTATCGGATGGTTTCTCGAATGTGGAACTTCTCCGCATCCGACACCTCGGGGTTGACCAGTCGGCGCAGGAGTGCCTCGACGTCGGGATCCATGGGGGGCGGGGCCGTCTCGGCTCGGTGGAGCGTGCTTCGCCGGTCCCAGCCCAGCGTGGTGAAGGCGGTTGCCGGGTCGAGCCCGAGTCCTTCACAGAACGCCACGACGCGTTCCGCCTCGGGGTCGCTGGCCCAGTCGCCCCGGACCCATCGGTTGACTGTTTGTCGGGAGACGCCGGTGCGCCGGGAGACCTCAGTGCCGCTCCAGGCGCGGGTGGCCCGAGCCTCGTCGAGCGCGCGCCGGACGAAGGTGGCGAAGGCGATCTTTCGTGCGTTGGCCGTCTCGGTCACCTGGTGACCGTACGGCTATGGAGTCCTCGAACGGTCTCCTGGCACGCGGTTGTCACGTGAATGTGACGACCTTCTCGGCTTTTCGCTGTCCAGTTCGGTGCTACTGAAACCGGCCCTCACCTGGGATTAATAGGTGCTTGCGCGGCTGGGGGGAATCAGACGAAAAGCTGATAGTGTCACGTTCGCGGGACACTCTACCGTGTGTCCGTGCAGGAGACGATGACTGCTTGCTCCCATGCGTGATATCTCCGGCACGAGGGGGACTTGGTGACCGAACTCGCCACCCGAGCGCAGGCCTTCGGCCTGATCGCCGCCGGGGTAGCCACCGGTTTGAGCGCGCCCTGGTGCCTGTACCTGGCCCGGGGTTCCCGTTACCTCTCCCTGAGCGTCGGGGACCGGGCGGAGTGGCACGCCTGGCGTACCCACCTCGGTTGTCCGGAGCTCACCACCCGCGTCTACGACGCGGGCGGTGAGATTCGCCGATCGTCGGTGGCCGAGGTTGTCCTGGACGGGTGCCGGATTCGCGTCGAGCTGGTCGAACAGGTCGGCACCGCCGACCTCGACCAGCTACTCGTCGTGGATCCCACCCCGGTTGAGCCGGAGGAACGATGAGTCCACACAGTCCGCCGTCCGGAGTGGCCGGATGAGCCCACTCCTCGCCCTGCTCCTCGTCTGCGTCCTGACCGCCACCAGCTATGCGGCCGGTCGTCTGCATGGTCAGCTCAGCTACCGGATCGGCTACCGGTTCGGCTATCGGCAGGGCTACTTCGACGGTGACCGCGGCGCCTGGAACCGGCGTCGGCGCGATGCCCAGGCGGCGATCGCGTCCGCGCTCGCCGGCCCGCCACCGGTGGATCCGGTGCGTAAGCGCATCGCGCCACCGATGGTCCGGTCCGGCACCACCTACACCGGCACGGCGGCGGCCCCGGCTGGTGGCCGGCAAGCGACCGGCGTGGCGGCGGCTCCGGCCGATGGCCGACATTCGACCGGGACGCTGGTTCGGCGAAGCGGGTGAACGGCCGGCGGGCGAGAGGCTCTCGACTACGCTGAGTGGCGAAAAGGTGGGCTAGGGGAGTGATGCAGGTCACAATAGGGCTTGATGGTTTCCCATCCGCTCTACTGTGCGCAATCGTGTCCCCGAGCGCTCGCACATCCGGCGGATCGTCGGTGATCGTTCGCCCGCGTCCCCATTGGCGGAGTTGCCGGGAGGCTCGCGCGGTCGGAGTGCTCGCGGTGTGACTCCACCCCATCCGGGTGTGGTCAGCGCCGTTTCCGTGCCCCGAAAGGAAGGGACCACCTCGTGAATCGGCTGTGGAGCCGGTTGGGTGCCCGGACGGCCGCGGTGGCGCTGCTCGCTGCGGGCGTCGTCGGCGGTTTCCACCTGGGCGACAACCGGGATCAGGGCCAACGCCTGTCGGAGACCGCCGGAGTCGAGCAGGTCGCGCTGCGCGCACCGCAGGTGCACCCGATGAAGGAGCAGGCTACCGAATACCAGGAGAAGCTGCACGACGCCGCGGTGGCCGAGGCGACGGCCGAGCGGAAGCGCCGGGAAGAGGCCGCTGCGGCCTCCCGGAACGCGGCCCGAGCGGCGGCGGCCGAGCTCGCCAAGGCCAAGGCCGAGGCCGAGGCGGAGAAGCCGTACGACGGCCCGATCCCGGCTTCGTGTGCGGAGTTCACCGGCAACCGGCAGATCGGCTGCGCGGAGATGCTCAACGCCGGCTTCGAAATCGACGAGTTCCCCTGCCTGGACAAGCTCTTCACCAAGGAGAGCGGCTGGGACCACAAGGCCCGAAACCCGTTCACCGGTGCCTATGGGATTCCGCAGGCACTGCCCGGTAGCAAGATGGCGTCGAAAGGCGACGACTGGGAGACGAACCCGAAGACCCAGATCCGGTGGGGGCTCGGCTACATCGAGGGTCGCTACCAGACGCCGTGCAATGCCTGGGCCTACCTGCAGCGCGTGGGCTGGTACTGAGCTCCAGCAGGGGCTGCTACTGATCGTCGGGTGGCGACGGGGTGTGCTTGGTCACACCCCGTCGCCGTCCGGCCAAATTTGACGCCGGCCCAGGTAGCGGCTGTCGCCGCTACCTGATAGCTGTTGACGGGTGAGCCTGCTATCGGAGGGCAGTGACCCGCACCGGTTCGGCACCGAGGCGTTCTACGCCGCGATCGGCCGGGCCTTCGTCGCCATGTGCGCGGTGGTGCCGTTCCTCTTCCTCATCGAGGCCGTTGACCAGGGGCTGGCATTCGGGCTCGACCCGGCGGCCGGCATCATCCCGCAGCGCCTCGACGGCCTGGACGGCGTCTTCTTCTCACCGTTTCTGCACCACGGCTTCGATCACCTCTACAGCAACAGCATCCCGCTGATCCTGCTCGGCACCTTCGTGCTCGCGGCGGGTGCGCGTCGCTTCCTCTGGTCCACGTTGATCATCATTCTGGTCAGCGGGCTCGGCGTCTGGTTCACCGGAGCGCCGAACTCCGTCGTGGTCGGCGCGAGCGGCGTCATCTTCGGCTACCTCGGCATCCTGCTCACCCGGGGCATCGTCGAGCGGAGCTGGTGGAACTTCGCGGTGGTTCTTCTGGTTGGCCTCCTCTATGGCTGGCAACTCGTCGGCATTCTCCCCACCGACGAGCGGATCTCCTGGCAGGGGCACCTCTTCGGGCTGCTGGGCGGGGTGGTCGCCGCGATCGTCTTCCGGCGGCGTCAACCGGGCCTGGGTGGCTCGCACTACTCCGACTCGACCCGCATCTTCGGCTGACCCGAGCGGCGACGACCGACTGCCGGACATCCTTGCCCGGCGGCTCCGGCCCCTCTACCGTCAGAGATCAGCGTCGGTTGAGCCGGGAGCGGAAAGCGACGGTACGCCCATGCACGAGGTCGATGTCGCGGTGATCGGGGCCGGGCCCGCCGGCCTCTTCGCGGCGTACTACGCCGGCTTCCGCGGGCTTTCGGTGGCAGTGGTGGACGCATTGCCCGAGCCCGGTGGCCAGATCACGGCGATGTACCCGGAGAAGTTGATTCACGACGTCGCCGGCTTCCCATCCATCAAGGGCCGGGATCTGGTGGCCAACCTGGTTGCCCAGGCCGCCCCGTTCGACCCGCGTTACCTGCTCGGCACGCGGGCGGAGAAGCTGTCGTACGCCGATGGCCGGCCGGTGCTCGGCCTGGCCGGGGGTGAGCAGCTCCGCTGCGGCGCGGTAGTGATCACCGGCGGGCTGGGCAGCTTCACGCCCCGCCCGCTGCCGGTCGCGGAGGGCTTCGTCGGCGCTGGGATCATCTACTTCGTGCCGCAGCCGGCGGACCTCACCGGGCAGGACGTGCTGATCGTCGGTGGTGGGGACTCCGCCTTCGACTGGGCGTCAACCCTCCAGCCGCTGGCCCGTTCGGTGACCCTCGTGCATCGCCGGGAGAAGTTCCGCGCGCACGCCGCCACCGTCGCCCGGGTCCGCGCCCTGCCGGTGCGGGTCGTGGTGAACGCGGAGGTCACGAGGCTGCACGGGGGCGGCGCGGTGACCGGTGCCGAGATCACCGTCCGGGGCGGTGCGGCGGAGCTGTTGCCCGTCGACACCGTCGTCGCGGCGCTCGGCTTCACCGCCGACCTCGGCCCGCTGGCGGAGTGGGGCCTGCGCCTGGACCGCCGGCACCTGGTGGTTGACAGCACCATGGCGACCAACCTGCCGCGGGTCTTCGCCGCCGGGGACATCACCGAGTACCCGGGCAAGGTTCGCCTGATCGCCACCGGCTTCGGTGAGGCCGCGACCGCGGTGAACAACGCCGCCGTGGTGCTCGATCCGGCGGCGCACCTCTTCCCCGGGCACTCCTCCGACGGGACCTGACCCCTCGGCGACCGGCTTACCGGGGTAGGCCGACGAGGTCGGCCATCAACGCGATCTGGTGGTCGAAGTACTCGTCGCGGTGCGGCAGGCCAACCTTGATCCGGCCGAAGTGGTCGCCGTCGCCACCGCCCCGGATGCCTGGGGACGGGCCTGGCACGTGCCGAGTCCGCCCGCGCTCAGCATGCGGGAGTTGGCCACCCGCGCCGCTATCCTGGCCGGCGCGCCCACGCCGCGGTTGACCCGCCTGCCCTACCCGGTGCTCTGGCTGGGCGGCCTGGTCAACCCGTTGCTCCGGGAGCTGCGGGAGACGAGATACCAGTTCGATCGCCCGTACGTGCTGGACTCCTCAGCCACCCAACAGGCCCTCGGGATCGCGCCGACCGCGCTCGACGAGGCCCTCGCCGAGACCCTCGGCGCGCTGCGCCGGGACGCCGGTGCCGGCTCGGCGCAGCGCAGCTCCTAACGCCGGACGGCGATGAGGACAGCGACCAGGGTCAGTGCCGCGCCGAGCAGGGTGGTGGCGTCCGGGCGGGAAGCCGCGGTCGGCAGGAGCACGTCCAGTAGGACCGCGCCGACCACCTGGCCGGCGATCGTGGCCAGGCCGAGCAGCAGCACCCCGGTGAACTCGACGACAGCGGCGGCGATCGCGATGAAGGCGATCCCGATCGGCCCACCCAGGTAGAGCCACGGCTCGGCCGGCGGTGAACCAGTGGGCAGCCCGCGTACCGCGATGTCGACCGCGAAGACCGCCAACAGGGCGATGATGCCCACCGTGAAGTTGACCAGCGTGGCGGTCAACGGGCTGCCGGCGGCCCGGCCGACCTGCCCGTTGACGGCCTGCTGCCAGGCCACCGCGATCCCCGCGAGCAGCGGCAGCACCGCCAGCGTCAGTGCGGTCGGGTCGTTCAACCGCCCGCCGACGGCCAGCCCGACCGCGAGCACGGTGAGCGCCGCCCCGAACAGGCGTCGACCGGTCACCGGCTGGCGTCCGCTCGGGCCGATGCCGGCCCGGTCCACGAGGAGACTGCTGGCGGACTGGCCGGCGACGACCGCCACGGTGAAGACGGCGACGCCGAGGGTGCCGACCGTGAGGCCCTGCGTCGCCACGAGGAACGCCCCGCAGAGCCCGCCGAGGCACTGCCACGGGCGCAGTCTGCCGGCGGTCAGCGCGGCGCGCAGGGCGGCCAGTCCGCGCCGCCCGCCGGGGGTCGCCGGCACCAGTACCAGCAGGACCAGCAGGCCCAGACCGAACGAGATGACCGCCGCGGCGACCCCGTCGGCCAGGCGTACGCCCAACTCTCCGTTGACCCGGGATTGCACGGCGATGGCGACTCCGGCAATGGTCGCGAGCACCACCCCGACCAGCCGGCGGGCCGGGGACGGCCGGTGTAGCGCCCCCGGCACTGCCTACTCCTGCTCGGCGAGGGGGCGGCCGTCGAAGTCCACGGCGGAGTACAGCGCCAGCTTCTCCAGTCGGTGATAGGAGTCGATCATGCGAATCGTGCCGCTCTTCGAGCGCATCACGATTGACTGCGTGTACGCCCCACCGGCCCGGTACCGCACACCGCGGAGCAGGTCACCGGAGGTGACTCCGGTGGCGACGAAGAAGCAGTTGTCGCCCGTCACGAGGTCGTCGGTGCCGAGCACCCGGTCGAGATCGTGACCGGCGGCGACGGCCTTCTCCCGCTCCTGCTCGTCGCGGGGCCAGAGCTTGGCCTGCAGGGCGCCGCCCATGCACTTCAGGGCGCAGGCCGCGGTGATCCCCTCGGGGGTGCCGCCGATGCCCATGAGCACGTCGACGCCGGACTCCTCGCGAGTGGCGGCGATCGCGCCGGCGATGTCACCGTCGGAGATGAAGCGGATGCCCGCGCCGGTACGGCGGACCTGGTCCACCAGCCCGTCGTGCCGGGTCCGGTCCAGCACACAGACTGTCACGTCGGCGGCGTCGGTGCCCTTGACCTTGGCGATACGTCGGATGTTCTCGACCGCGCCGGCGTTGATGTCCACCACGTCGGCGTAGGCCGGGCCGACGGCAAGCTTCTCCATGTAGAAGACGGCACTCGGGTCGAACATCGCCCCGCGCTCGGCGACCGCCAGCACCGCCAGGGCGTTCGGCATGCCCTTGCTCATCAGGGTGGTGCCGTCGATCGGGTCGACCGCGACGTCAACCTCCGGCCCCGTCCCGTCGCCGACCTCCTCACCGTTGAAGAGCATCGGCGCGTTGTCCTTTTCGCCCTCGCCGATCACCACGATCCCGCGCATCGGAATCGAGTTGATCAACTTGCGCATCGCGTTGACGGCAGCGCCGTCCCCGCCCTCCTTGTCGCCCCGGCCGACCCACCGGCCGGCGGCCATCGCCGCAGCCTCGGTCACCCGGACCAGGTCGAGGGCGAGGTTGCGATCGAGATTCTGTGGGGTCCGCGTCGTGGTGTTCGTCATGACGGCTCCTCCTCGCGACGGTGCGGGGTGGCCCGGCAGGCGTGGTCGCTGCCGGCTTTGTCGCTGATCCTCACATGATCGGCCACACTGCGTGGTGGTGGGGCGGTGATGGCTTGGTCACGTCTGATCGGGTGGCTGCGAAGATAGCGGGGTGGAACCCGCACAGCCCGCCGACCGCGTCCCTGCCGACCAGACCGCACCGGAGCTTCCGCCGGTCGAGCCGGCGCCCCCCGGCCCGGCCCCGCCCGTGACCGCCGAGGAGCCGGCCGCACCCGTGACCGCCGAGGAGCCGGCGTTGGTCGAGCCCGCCACCGGCCCGGCGACAGCCAGCGGCCCGACCGAGACCACCGGCGTCGGGGAGACCAGCGGCGCCGGGGAGACCAGTGCCGCGCGGGAGGCCGGCGAGTCGTCGGCACCGCCCGCTGCGGCGGACACCACCCGTTCGGAGCGTTCGCCGAAGGACATGGCCATCTCGCTCCTCGTGCTGCTGGTCCCGATCGCCCTGCTGCTCGCCTTCTACCGGGGCTTCCTCGGGGGAGACCAGGCAACCGTCGTGGACCCGGCGCCCGCGTTGGACTCGGCGCAGGCGGCGGCGGCCTTTCCGGTCAGTCAGCCACAGGGGCTGGACGCGGGATGGCGCACCGTCCGGGCCGACTTCCGGACCGTCGAGGACGGGTCGACGCTGCGCCTGGGCTACCTGACCCCGGAGGGGCGGGGGGCCCAGATCGTGCAGAGCAGCGTGCCGCCGGAGCAGTTGCTCCCCACCGAGCTGACCGATCAGGGGCAGCCCCAGGGCCGGACCGACCTCGCGGGACGCACCTGGCAGCGGTACACGGCCCGCGGCAACGAGCAGGCGTTCGTGCTCCTCGAACCGGACCGCACCGTGATCGTGGTCGGCGATGCCCGGGACACCGAGCTGCGGGAGTTGGCCGGGGCACTGGGCTGAAACCCGGACCCGACCAACCGGCAGCGGGGCGGGGCCGTGGTCAGTCGGTGGGTTCCTGTCGAGCGGCGTCCAGGCGGGCCCGGGCGCCGTCCAGCCACGCCTGACAGACCCCGGTCAGCTGCTCACCGCGTTCCCAGAGGGCCAGTGACTCCTCCAGCGTGGTGCCGCCGGCCTCCAGCCGTTCGACCACCGACGCCAACTCGGCGCGGGCCTGCTCGTAGCTGAGCCGCTCGTCCTTCGTCTCCTCGGTCATCGCTCACATCCCACCACACCTACCCGTTCCGGCTACCCCCGCCGTGCCCGGTGCGCCGTCGGTGGCCCGCCGACAGCGGTGCCCGGGTTCGGCCGGATCGGCGGAGGAACCGCTAC
The DNA here is from genome assembly GCF_013416675.1 of Salinispora sp. H7-4. Classification (NCBI taxonomy): domain Bacteria; kingdom Bacillati; phylum Actinomycetota; class Actinomycetes; order Micromonosporales; family Micromonosporaceae; genus Salinispora; species Salinispora sp. H7-4. The sequence goes on along the minus strand of NZ_JABZED010000007.1, from coordinate 526,717 downwards.
CGCTGTTGGGCCTCCGGGTGGTGCTCGCCGACGTCGATGGTCGCCGCCAGCTCCCCGTCGGCGAGCCGGACCCGCACCGGGTCCCCCACGGCGACCTCGGCGACCGTGCGGACGACGGTGCCGTCGGCGCGCCGTACGATCGCGTACCCCCGGTCGAGGGTGGCGGCCGGGGAGAGGGCCCGGAGCCGGGCGCGGGTGTGCCGAAGGTCGTCCTCGGCGGCGGTCAACCGGTGGGCGAGACAGCGGTCGGCCCGGTGGCGCAGCCCGGAGACGTCGGTAGCCCGCTGCTCGATCATCACCGCGGGCCGGGCCAGCACCGGCCGGGATCGCAGCAGCTCCAGCCGGTGTGCCTCGCGGTCAACCAGGTTGCGCACCGCGCGTTCGAGTCGGGACCGGGCCTGCCCGATCAGGCGTACCTCCTCGGTGAGGTCCGGCACGACCCGCTTGGCCGCGTCGGTCGGGGTGGAGGCGCGGATGTCCGCGACGTAGTCGAGCAGCGGCGCGTCGGTCTCGTGGCCGATGGCGCTCACCACCGGGGTACGGGCGGCGAACACCGCCCGGCACAGCGCCTCATCGGAGAAGGGCAGCAGGTCCTCGATGCTGCCGCCGCCCCGGGCAATCACGATCACCTCGATGGTCGGGTCGGCGTCCAGCACCCGCAGCGCGTCCACGATCTGCGGTACGGCCGACGGCCCCTGCACGGCCACGTTGACCGTGCGGAACGCCACCGCCGGCCAGCGTCGGTGGGCATTGGTACGCACGTCCCGCTCGGCGGCGCTGGCCCGGCCGGTGATCAGCCCGATCCGACGCGGGAGAAAGGGCGGGCGTCGTTTGCGCCGGGGGTCGAAGAGCCCCTCGGCGGCCAGCAGCGTCTTCAGCTTCTCCAGCCGGGCCAGCAACTCGCCCAGCCCCACCTGTCTGATCTCGTCGGCGCGCAGGCTCAACGTGCCCCGGGCGGCATAGAAGTCGGGCTTGGCGTGCAACACCACCCGAGCGCCCTCGCGAAGTTGCGGTGCGCCGGAGTCGAGCACGTCGCGGTTGGTGGTCACGGTCAGGCTGAGGTCGGCCGACGGGTCCCGGAGGGTGAGAAACACCGTGCTCGCGCCGGGCCGGCGACTGATCTGCGCGACCTGCCCGTCCACCCACACCCAGCCCAGCCGGGCGATCCAGGCGCTGATCTTCTGGCTGACCACCCGGACCGGCCAGGGCTCCTCGGGCGTGCTGCGGGTAACCCCGCCATCCGAACTCACCCGCTCACCCTACGGACCGTCCCGGCGGGTCGCGGCCGCTGGCGGGTGGTGGGTCGGCACGTACGATGGGCGGGTGAGTGAGGCTGAAGCGACCCGGACCGGTAAGCGTGTGATCCTGGCGAAGCCGCGCGGTTACTGTGCGGGCGTCGACCGGGCGGTGCAGACCGTCGAGGAGGCGCTCAAGCTCTACGGCGCGCCGATCTACGTCCGCAAGCAGATCGTGCACAACCAGCACGTGGTGCGGACCCTGGAGGCCAAGGGCGCCATCTTCGTGGAGGAGAACGAGGAGGTGCCGGAGGGTGCGACCGTGGTCTTCTCCGCGCACGGTGTCGCCCCCGAGGTCCACGAACAGGCGCGGAGCCGCTCGCTGAAGGCGATCGACGCGACCTGCCCGTTGGTCACCAAGGTGCACCAGGAGGCGAAGCGGTTCGCCGCCGAGGACTACGACATCCTGCTGATCGGTCACGAGGGGCATGAGGAGGTCATCGGCACCGCTGGCGAGGCGCCCGAGCACATCCAGCTCGTCGATGGTCCCCAGGACGCCGAGCGGGTCACCGTCCGGGACCCGAACAAGGTGGTGTGGCTGTCCCAGACCACCCTGTCGGTGGACGAGACGCTGGAGACGGTGGCCCGGCTGAAGAAGCGGCTGCCGCTGCTCCAGTCGCCGCCGAGCGATGACATCTGCTACGCCACCAGCAACCGGCAGCACGTGGTCAAGCAGATCGCGTCGGACTGCGACGTCATGATCGTGGTCGGCTCCACGAATTCGTCGAACTCGGTGCGGCTGGTCGAGGTGGCCCTGGACGCGGGTGCGCGCGCCGGCCACCTCGTCGACTTCGCCCGCGAGATCGACGACGCGTGGCTCGAGGGCGCCCGCACGGTCGGCCTGACCTCGGGGGCCAGCGTCCCCGAGGAGCTTGTCCAGGAGGTTCTCGCGCACCTCGCGGCGCGGGGCTTCACCGATGTCGAGGAGGTGGTGACCGCGGACGAGCGGTTGACCTTCTCGCTGCCGCAGGAGCTGAAGCGGGACATGCGGGCGGCGGCGGCCCGCGGCTGACCGGTGGGGACCCGCTTCGACCGGACGGGAACGAACCGACGGGCCGGAGCGTCCGAAACCGTATGAGAAGCCCTTGGCTCGCCACCCCGGCGTTGGCCGTCTGCCTGGCGCTCAGTGCCTGCGGCAGCGGCCAGGGCGCGGGTGCTGGCCCCCCGACCGAGATGGGAGCGACGCCCGTGACGACCCCCGCCGATCCGGAACCAACGGCCGCCGACAGCGAGTCCGCCACCCCGGCCGCCCCGAGGTCGATGCCGGCCTCCGTGCCGACGCGTACCCCGAAGGTGCCGGCGGGCCCGAGTAAGCCGCCGCCGGTGGGCGCCGCCACCCTGACTGGCACCGTGCAGGCCGGGGTGGAGCCCGGATGTCTGCTGCTGGATGGATACCTGCTGGTGGGCGGGCCCCGTGCGGTATTGACCCCCGGCGCGTCGGTGCTGGTGACCGGGAAGATCCAGCCGGACGTGGTGACCATCTGCCAGCAGGGCATCCCCTTCTTGGTGGAGACGGCCTCCCGGCAGGGCTGAGCCGCCCGTCGAAACCGACGGAGCCCGCCCCCGGGCACCGGGGACGGGCTCCTGCTGGTTCGGGTACGGGTCAGTTCACCGAGCCGATGGCGACGGCGCCGCGGCCGACGACCGCGCCCTCCGCCGTCACCACGGTCAGCTCACCCTGCAGTTCCCGGCCCTCGGCCGGGCCCGCCAGGGCGGTCACCGTGCCGCTGAAGGTGTCGGCGTCGCCGTGTCCCAGGGCGAGCGGGGTTGACGGTGCCGACAGGCTGCCGAGCGCCGGGGCGGAGAAGGAGTCCCGGTAGTCGTAGGCCGTGCTGCCACCGAGGCCGTCCACCGCGTAGCCCTCGACCACGATCCGGTAGGTGCCCGCAGCCGGGTTCGACAGCGTCACCGCCTCCTCCGAGTCGCCGTCTGCGGAAAAGTCGAGCAGCTCGGTGCCCCGGTAGACGTACAGGTCCAGGTCGGCTCCGGCGTTCGCCGGGTTGCCGATCCGGGCCGCGAACTCGGCCGCGTCGGCCGGCACCTCCACGAGGAACTCCTGCGCGGCGCCCTCGGCGATGGTGGGGCGGTCGGTGTGGACGCTGGCGAGCGGGCCGCCCTGGCCGGTGACGGTGACCGGGCCATAGGTGTTGGTCAGGCTCCACTCGACCGGGGTCGGCGTACCGGCGTCAACCGCCGGTAGCTCGACCACGGCCGGCTCGAACGCCACGCCCTGGATCCGCGCCGTCAGCTGGTACGGGTTGTTCAGCGACGGCGAGGTGCGACGCGACTCCACCTCGATCTGCCAGACACCGGGGAGCGGGTTCTGGTAGTCCCGCTCCTGCGGGTTGCAGATGTCGGGGTCGGAGTAGTTGGTGAAGCAGACCCGGCTGGAGGTGCTCTCCGTCGGTACGCCGTACGGGTTGATGGCGATGAATCGGGTCTGCGAGCCGGTGGCGATGCCGCCGAGGTTTAGCTGGAGCGCCTCGGTGCCGGGCGGAACGGTCACGAAGTAGGAGTCGAAGCCATTGCGGTGGACCGAGCCCTCGGCCGTGAGGGAGAAGTCCGGCTTGCGGGTGTCGTTGCTGGCCACGACCACGAGGGAGACCTCGAAGTCGATCGTGTTGGTCGCCGGGTCGTCCACCGTCATGATCGCGCCGTGCGCGCCCGCGTCCGGCCGGGCGACGACGGGGACGGTCACGGTCCGGTTCAGCGGCAACGTGACGGACTTCGGTGCCTGGAAGGTGCCGTCATTGCCGTGCAGCGCGATGTCGTGCTTGACGCTGCCGGTCGGCCCACTGGTACGGGTGATCTTGACCCGGTAGGTCTTCTTCTGGTCGATCCGGTGACCCCCCTCGCCGGCGGGGCACCGGTTGTAGACGCCGGTACCGCGGTCCGGCGTCCCCAACTGGTCGGAGAGGACGGTGCAGACCGGCGCCACCGAGGTGTACGAGCGGGTCTGGACGCCCTTGCGCAGCAGCTTCCACGCGCTCGACACGTTCACCATGCCGTAGCCCTGGCCGTACGTGGGCACGTTCTTGATCGGCTTCGCCGAGCTGTACAGCGCGCGGCGCAGCATCTGCGGGGTGACTCCGCGGTCGGTCGCCCGGGCGGCCGAGAGCAACAGCGCGGCGGCACCGGCGGCCTGGGGAGAGGACATCGAGGTGCCGTTGAACATCCCGTAGCCCGGCGGCAGCGAGTAGCCGGCCTCGGGGACCGGGCTGCCCGCCTGCCAGAGCGGGATGGTGGAGATCGCCGCGCCGGGTGCGGCGACGTTCGGCTTGGTGCCGCCGTCCTCGCGTGGGCCTCGGGACGAGAAGTTGAACAGCGCGTTCTTGGTCCGCACCACCGAGCCGTAGTTGGCCAGCCAGGTGTCTTTGCTGACGCTGGCCGCGACGCTGACGACGTGCTGGGCCACCGACGGGTCGCCGACGGTGTTCAGGCCGGGGCCGGAGTTGCCGGCGGAGATGACGAGCTGGACGCCGTAGGTGGTGATGAGGTTGTTGTACAGCTCGGCGCGGGCGTTGTCGCCGTCGTTGAGCGCCGGCAGACCACCGATCGACATGTTGACCACGTCGACACCCCGGTTGATGACCAGGTCGGCCATTCCGCTGGTGAGCGCCGAGAAGGTGCAGCCACCGCCCCAGGAGCAGGCGCGGGACGAGACGAGCCGGGCGCCGGGCGCGGCCCCGTCGAAGACCTCGTTGCCGAACATGTCGTTGGCGGCGGTGATGCCGGCGACGTGACTGCCGTGGGCATCCGAGACGATGCCGATGTTGACGTAGTCGACCGGGCCGGGGCCGCCGATCGGGGTGGTGTCGACGTCCTCCCGGAACTCGACCACGAAGGGCAGCTGCTCGCGGACGGCGGTTGCCGGGTCGTCCGTGCCGAAGTGCCCGATGTCGAACTTCTCCTGGTACGGACGCATGACGGTCTCGTCGGTGAAGTCTCCGTCGAGGTCAACGTCGATCAGGATGTCGTTCGTGGCCGGGTCGTAGAGCACGCCCCACTCGTCGGTGGTGTCGCCGTCACGGTTGACGTCACCGCCCACCTCGCTGCCCGCGGTGATCTCCTCCCGGAAGATGTTGAAGCGGTAGCTGCCCGCCGGTGCCGTCCAGGTCCCACCGGCCGTCTCGAACGACGGGCCGGTGACCTCGGTGATCATCGGGCGCCAGGTGGCATCCTCGAACGGGTGCGTCGCGGTGACCCAGTCGACGATCTTCCGGTCGCCGGTGGTGGTGTGCTGGAGCGCCGGGTGGTCCAGGTCCACGCCGGAGTCCATGATGCCGATGGTGATTCCCCGGCCGTCCCACTCGGGATTCTGGTCAACGAACTTGACGGCGCCGGTCTCGCCGGCCGGCAGGTAGGGGTTGTCCGCGCGGGTGTCGGCACCGGGACCGCTGAGCGTGCTGCCCTGCTTGGCGGCCTGCTGGCCGCTGGTCACCGGTCGCGGGTCGGCGAGCTGAATCGTCTCGTCCAGGTCGACGGCGGCGACCCCGGGCAGGGTGGCGGCCTTGATCACCTTGCTGGTCGGGACGGTGGCCAGGACGTAGCCGATGGTGTCGTATTGGTCCGTGACGGCCGCACCGAGCTCGGTCAGGTCAGCGGCGACCTCCTTCGCCTCGTCCTTCTCGGTCGCGACGATCAGGGTTACGGTGTCGGCCTTCTTCGCCTCCGCCTCGGCCAGGAGTTTGGCGTCGTGCGAACCCAGCACCTCCACGGGGGTGGATGGGGTGTCGGGTGCGGCGCTCGCGGTGGCGGCGCCGCCCGCGACGGTCACGGCGCTGGCGGCCATGACCGAGGCGAAGAGTCCGGCGGAGGTGCGCCGGCTCAGCTTTCGGGGTTTGCTCACGTTCTCTCCTCCGGAGAACAGGGCCCCTCAGTTCCAGGGCACAGGTGAGCGAAATCCTTCGGCTATCGATGCCCGTTGTCACTATCGACCGGTGCGTTGTGACCATCTCGTGACATGACGGTTTGCCGCTGTCACACCGAATCGGCGCCCCGTCCATCCACTGCAGAGCGATCTGCCGTCCATTCCGGAGTGAATTCCAGCAGCTCCGGCGCCTGCGGCTGGCGGGGGGCGAGCTCCACCTGTGCCGGCGGCGCCAACTCCTCGTCGGAGACGCCCAACTCGGCGAGCTTGCGGGCGCTGACCAGCACCCGCGACTCCAGCGAACCGACCGCCCGGTTGTACGCCGTTACCGCCCCACCGAGCGCGGACCCCAGCCGGCCCACGTGCTCGCCGAGCGTGGCGAGCCGGCCGTGTAGCTCCCGGGCGAGCGAGTGCACCGCCACCGCGTTGCTGGCCAGCGCCGCCTGCCGCCACGCGTAGGCGACCGTACGCAGCAGCGCGACGAGGGTGGCCGGGGTGGCCAGCACCACGTTGCGGGTGAAGGCGTGCTCCAGCAGGGTCGGGTCGCGCTGGAGGGCGACGTCGAGGAATGGGTCGGCCGGCACGAAGAGCACCACGAACTCCGGTGCCGGGTCGAACGCGGTCCAGTACGCCTTCGCGGACAGCGCGTCCACGTGGGCCCGCAGGTGCTTCGCGTGCGCGTCCAGGTGCGCGTCGCGTCCCCGCTCGTCGCGGGCCTCCATCGCGGTCAGGTACGCCTCGAAGGGCGCCTTCGCGTCCACCACCACCGACCGTCCCCCGTGCAGGCGAACCACCAGGTCGGGGCGGACCGTCTGCTGATCGGTCGCGGCCGTTACCTGCTCGGCGAAGTCGCAGTGTTCCAGCATGCCGGCCGCCTCGACGATGCGGCGCAGCTGGTGCTCGCCCCACCGCCCCCGGACCTGCGGTGCCCGCAGCGCCGCGACGAGCTGTTTGGTCTCGGTGCGCAGCTCACCGGAGACCGTGCTCATGGCGCGCACCTGCTCGCGCAGCTCGGCGTAGGCGTCAACCCGGTCCCGCTCCAACTCGGCGACCCGCTGCTCGTAGCGGCGCAGCGTGTCGTGCAGGGGAGCCACCGCGCGGGCCACCGCCTCCTGGGACTGCGCGGTCGCCTCGTAGCCCAGCGTCCGCAGGGACTGCTCCAGCCGACCCTCACCCGCCTGCGCGGCGGCCAGCGTGGCCTCCAGCCGGGCCAGCTCGGTGGCGGACCGGGCCCGGGCGGCGTACCACCCCACCGCGCCGCCCGCCGCGAGGCAGCCGAGCACCACGGCCAGCGTCGGAAACTCCATGGCACCGAGCATCCCAAACGGGTACGACCGAGGCGGCCTCGGGCGGATCGAAGGTGGTGCCGGCCCGCCTCCACCGCGGGCCGCCTCCACCGCGGGCCGCCTCCACCGCGGGCCGGCGAACCGGCCCGCCCGCGGGGTTCAGCCGGTGTTGCGCATGCCGGCGGCGATGCCGTTGACCGTGGTGAGCAGGGCGCGTTCCAGGGCGGTGCCGTCGCTGGGCGCCCGCCGGCTGCCCGGCGCCGTCACCACCGCCCGGCCCGGCGCGCCGGAGTCCCGGTACTGCCGCAGCAACGCCACCTGGAGGTGGTGCAGCGGTTCCAGGTAGGTGTCCCGTACCGCCAGCGTGCGCTGGAGCACCGGCGCGTTCTCCAACAGCTCCGGTGACGCGGTCACGGCGAGTACCTCCCGCCGGGTCAGCTCGTACTCCTGCTCGATCTTGTGGAAGATCGGGTGCAGCTTCTTCGGTACCAGCGTCTCCACGTACCGGCGGGCGATGGTCAGGTCGGTCTTGGTCAGCATCATCTCCACGTTCGACAGGAACGTCCGGAAGAAGTGCCAACTGCGGTGCATCTCGGCGAGCACGTCCCCGTGGCCGGCGGCGCGGGCCGCCGCCAGCCCGGAGCCGACGCCGAACCAGCCGGGGACGATCTGTCGGGTCTGGGTCCAGCCGAACACCCACGGGATGGCCCGCAGGCCGGTGAGCCCGGCACCCGTGTTCGGTCGCTTCGCCGGTCGGGAGCCGATGTTCAACGCGCCGAGCAGCTCGGTCGGGGTGGACGCCCAGAAGTACGCCGGCAGGTCCGGATCCTCGACCAGGTCCCGGTACGAGCGGTAGGCCGCCGCACTCACCACGTCCATCGTCGCGTCCCAGCGTTCCAGCATCTCGGCCGGCTGCCGGGGCGTGGTGTGCAGCAGCGTCGACTGGAGCACCGCGGCCACGGTCAGCTCCAGGTTCTCCCGGGCCAGCGCCGGCAGGCTGTACTTGTCGGAGATCACCTCGCCCTGCTCGGTCACCTTGATCTCGCCGTCGAGGGTCCCGTACGGCTGGGCCAGGATCGCGTCGTGCGTGGGCCCACCACCCCGGCCGACGGTGCCACCCCGGCCGTGGAAGAGCCGCAGCTGCACGCCGTGCCGGGCGGCCACGTCCCGCAGCGCGCGTTGCGCCCGGTGGATGGACCACTGACTGGTGGTGATGCCGGCTTCCTTGTTGGAGTCGGAGTAGCCGAGCATCACTTCCTGGACGTCGCCGCGGGCGGTGACCAGGGCCCGGTAGGCGGGCAGCGAGAGCAGCTCGTCCAGCAGGTCACCGCCGGCGTTCAACTCGGCGGGGGTCTCCAACAGCGGTACGAAGCCGATCCGGGCCCGGCTGCTGTGCACGTCCACCAGCCCCGCCTCGCGGGCCAACACGACGGCGGCGAGGACATCGTCGACGCCGAGGGTCATCGAGATGATGTACGACTCGATCACCTCGGTGCCGAACCGGTCCTGGGCCTCCCGGATGGTGCCGAAGACATCGAAGGTCCGGCGGGCCGACTCGGTCAGCGGAGTGTCGAGGGTGGACAGAGGGCGGCGGCCGGCCAGCTCGTCGGCGAGGAGCTTGGTGCGCTCCAGCCGGCTCAGCGCCGGGTAGTCCGACACCTCGCCCACCGCACCGAAGAGCTGGGTCAACACCTCGTGGTGCTTCTCGGCGTGTTCGCGGACGTCCATGGTGGCGAGATGCAGGCCGAAGGCAGAGACCGTACGGATGGTCGAGGCGAGCCGGCCCACGGCGGTGAGCTGGCCGGAGTTGCGGGCCAGCGAGGCGCGCAGCAGCTCCAGGTCGGCGATCAGCTCACCCGAGCCGCGGTAGTCCCGTCCCGGCAGGTGCGCCGTGCCCTGGCGTAGCCGCTGCCGGGTGTTGGCGAGCTTGGACTTCACACACCGGGCCTTGAGCCGGTACGGCTCCTCGGCGTTCACCCGACGGAACCGGGGCGCCACCTCGGGCAGCGCGTCCAGGTCGGCGGCGAGGCTCGCGGAGAGGTCCAGCGAGACCCCGCGCAACCGTCGGGAGACGGAGACCTCATTGATCAGTTGGTCCATCGCCTTCTCGGTGGCGGCGAGGCCGTGCTCGTGTGCGATGACCAGGACCTCCCGGGTCACCGCCGGCGTGACGAACGGGTTGCCGTCCCGGTCACCCCCGATCCAGGTGCCGAAGGTGAGGGGCCGGGCGGTGGGTGAGGTCTCCACCCCGAGGGTGCGGAGCGTGTCGGCGAGGTCGTCGAGCACCTGGGGTGCGGCCTCGGCGTAGAGGTCGCGTAGGTAGTAGATGGCGTTGCGCGCCTCGTCGGTCGGGTCCGGCCGGTCGAGCCGCAGCTCGTCGGTCTGCCACATCAGGTCGAGGAGCTCGGCGAGGCGGCGGTTGGCCGGGCCCTCGTCGCTGGCGCCGTAGAGGACCGCGTTGGTGGTCTCGGTGTCCAACTCGTCGGCGATCGCGCGCAGCTTGGACAGGATGGAACGGCGGGCGGCCTCGGTGGGGTGGGCGGTGAAGACCGGGCGGATGGCCAGCCGCCGCGCTGCCGCCGCGATCTCCTCGGCGGGAACGCCGCGCTCGGCGATCATCTTGGCGGTCTGGTCCAGCCAGCCGCCCTGCATCGCCCGACGACGCCGCAGATCCCGGGCGCGATGGACCTGCTCGGTGATGTTGGCCAGGTGGAAGTAGGTGGAGAAGGCGCGGGCCAGCCGGGTGCCGGTGGCGACATCCAGCCCGGCGAGCCGCTGCGCGGCGGCCGGGGCGTCGGTGCGAACCTGGGCGCGGATCTCCTCGACCAGGTCGAGCAGGGGCCGCCCCTCCTGCCGGGCGAGGGTCTGGCCGAGCAGGGTGCCGAGGCGGCGGATGTCGGCGCGCAGGGCGGCGTCGGGGCCGTCGTGGTCGTGCTGGTCGGTCACGATGCGCTCCTTACGTGAGTACGAAGGACAGCGCTGTCCGACTCCCAGGATGGTAACCGCGGGAACCGGGTGGAGCCCACGGGGTGTCCTGGTTAACTCTTGGCGCGCCGTTCCGGCCCGCTGGGGATCCGCGTCAGGTGGCTGTTGACCCGCTACCGGAGCGATAGGGTCAACGGGTCAACCCCTCGTCCGGCCGGACGAGGGGCGATCGTCGTGCCGTCGCCGTGGAAGTGATCATATGCTCACCGGACTTTTCGCCGCCGCCCTCGCCGACCCGGCCCTGGCTCGGGCCCGGGACCTGGCGCGATCCGGCGCGGCCCAGGTCGACGGGCTCGACCTGACCGCACCGCCGGCGCTGCGTCCGTTCGCGGTCGCCGCCGTGGCCGCCGACGAGCCGGTGGGGGGCGCGGCGCGCCCGGTGCTGGCGATCACCGCCACCACCCGGGAGGCGGACGACCTCGCCGCCGCGCTGGGCAGCCTGCTCCCCACCGACCAGGTGGCGGTCTTTCCGTCCTGGGAGACGCTGCCGCACGAGCGGCTCTCTCCCCGCTCCGACACCGTGGGCCGCCGACTGGCGGTGCTCCGTCGTCTCGCCCACCCCGAGGCGACCGACGCACAGGGGCGCAGTGGCCCGCTGCGGGTGGTCGTCGCTCCCGTCCGCTCCCTGCTGCAACCCCAGCTCAAAGGGCTGGGGGACCTGGAACCGGTGCGACTGTCCGCCGGCGACGAAGCGGACCTCGAAGAGATGGCGCGCCGGCTCACCGACATGGCGTACGCCCGGGTGGACCTGGTCACCAAACGCGGTGAGTTCGCGGTGCGCGGCGGAATTCTCGATGTCTTCCCGCCCACCGACGAGCATCCGTCCCGGGTCGAGTTCTGGGGCGACGAGGTGGAGGAGATCCGTACCTTCGCCGTGGCCGACCAGCGCACCATCGAGCAGGTGGACCAACTCTGGGCCCCGCCCTGCCGGGAGCTGCTGCTCACCCCGGCCGTCCGGAAGCGGGCCGCCGTGCTGGCGGCGGAGCACCCGGAACTGGCGGAGATCCTCGATCAGCTGGCCGAGGGCATTCCGGTCGAGGGAATGGAGTCGCTCGCTCCGGCGCTGATCGGCGCCGACTCGATGGAGCTGCTGCTGGACACCATGTCCGCGGGGACCCACGTGCTGCTCTGCGACCCGGAGCGGATTCGTACCCGGGCGCATGACCTGGTGCGTACCTCGGCGGAGTTCCTCCAGGCGAGCTGGGCCGCGGCCGCGGTCGGCGGCGCGGCCCCGATCGACCTCGGCGCGGCCGCGTTCCGGACGCTCGCCGACGTCCGCGCGCGGGCCCGCGAGCTGCGGCAGCCGTGGTGGACGATCTCCCCGTTCGGGCTGGCCGAGCCGGCCCTCGCCCGCCAGCCGTGGGAGGACGAGCCGGACGAGGTCGACGTCACCCCGGACGACGCGATCGCGGTGACGGTGGCGGCCCAGCCCGCGCCGCTCTACCACGGTGAGACGGCGCGGGTGGTGGACGAACTGAAGCGTTGGGCCGGCGAGGGCTGGTCGGTCGCGTTGGTCTTCGCGGGGCACGGCCCGGCCCAACGGGCCGTCGAGGTGCTGCACGACGCCGGGCTCGGCGCCCGCCTGGTGGACGAGGTGACCTCGGCGCCGGCGCCCGGCCAGATCCTGGTCAGCTGCGGGTCACTGACCGGTGGCTTCGTCGCCGAGGCGCCCCGCTTCGTCCTGCTCACCGGGGACGACGTCACCGGCGGCCGGGGCGCGTCGACGCGGGACATGCGCAAGCTGCCGAGTCGGCGGCGCAACACCATCGACCCGTTGGAGCTGCGGGCCGGCGATCACGTGGTGCACGAGCAGCACGGCATCGGCCGCTACGTCGAGTTGGTGCAGCGCACCGTCAACGGGGCCAGCCGGGAGTACCTGGTTATCGAGTACGCCCCGAGCAAGCGGGGCCAGCCGGGCGACCGGCTCTTCGTCCCCACCGACCAGCTCGACCAGCTCTCCCGGTACGTCGGCGGTGAGCAGCCGGCCCTGCACAAGATGGGCGGCTCGGACTGGCAGAAGTCGAAGGCCCGGGCCCGCAAGGCGGTCCGGGAGATCGCTGCGCAGCTGATCCAGCTCTACGCCGCCCGCAAGGCGTCCAAGGGGCACCCGTTCGGCCCGGACACCCCGTGGCAGCGGGAACTGGAGGACGCCTTCCCCTGGCAGGAGACGCCGGACCAGCTCGCCGCGATCGAAGAGGTCAAGCGGGACATGGAACAGACCGTCCCGATGGACCGGCTGATCTGTGGCGATGTCGGCTACGGCAAGACCGAGATCGCCGTCCGGGCGGCGTTCAAGGCGATCCAGGACGGTCGGCAGGTGGCGGTGCTGGTGCCCACCACCCTCCTGGTGCAGCAGCACTACAACACCTTCGCCGACCGGATGAGCCAGTTCCCGGTGACGATTCGCCAGCTGTCCCGGTTCCAGACGCCCAAGGAGGCCGAGCAGACCCTGGAGATGGCCGGCGACGGTACCGCCGACATCGTCATCGGTACCCACCGGCTGCTTCAGGCGTCCGCCCGGTTCCGCTCCCTGGGGCTGGTCATCGTGGACGAGGAGCAGCGCTTCGGCGTCGAGCACAAGGAGCACCTGAAGTCCGTGCGGGCCTCGGTTGACGTGCTGAGCATGTCGGCCACCCCGATCCCCCGGACCCTGGAGATGGCGATCACCGGTATTCGGGAGATGTCCACCATCGCCACCCCGCCGGAGGAGCGGCACCCGGTGCTCACCGCGGTCGGGGCGTACGACGAGCGGCAGGTGGCCGCCGCCATCCACCGTGAGCTGCTCCGGGACGGTCAGGTCTTCTACCTGCACAACCGGGTGGAGTCGATCGAGCGGGCGGCCCGGCGGCTGCGGGAGCTGGTGCCCGAGGCGCGGGTCGCGGTGGCGCACGGCCAGCTGGGCGAGGAGGCCCTGGAACGGGTCATGGTCGGCTTCTGGGAGAAGGAGTTCGACGTCCTGGTCTGCACCACCATCGTCGAGTCCGGCATCGACATCCCGAACGCCAACACCCTGATCGTCGAGCGGGCCGACCTGCTCGGCCTGGCCCAGCTGCACCAGATCCGGGGCCGGGTCGGCCGGGGCCGGGAGCGGGCGTACGCGTACTTCCTCTACCCGTCGGACAAGCCCCTCACCGAGCACGCCCACGAGCGGTTGGCGACCATCGCCCAGCACACCGAGCTGGGTGCCGGCATGTACGTGGCGATGAAGGATCTGGAGATCCGGGGCGCCGGTAACCTGCTCGGCGGCGAGCAGTCCGGCCACATCGAGGGCGTCGGCTTCGACCTGTACGTGCGAATGGTCGGGGAGGCGGTGCAGGCCTTCAAGGGGGAACGCCCGGAGGAGGAACCGGAGATCAAGGTCGATCTGCCGGTGGATGCCCACCTGCCGCACGACTACGTCGGGGTGGAGCGGCTGCGCCTGGAGATGTACCGCAAGCTCGCCGAGGCCCGGGACGAGGAGCGGCTGCGCGCGGTGGTCGCCGAGCTGACCGACCGCTACGGCGAGCCGCCCGCCCCGGTGCAGAACCTGGTGGCGGTGGCCCGGTTCCGGCTGCTCGCCCGCCAGTACGGGCTCACCGACGTCAGCATGCAGGGTCGCAATCTACGGTTCGGCCCGTTGCCGCTACCGGACTCGAAGCAGCTGCGGCTCAAGCGCTACCACCCGGATGCGGTCTACAAGCAGGCGCTGGAACAGGTCAGTGTGCCCCGGCCGAGCACCCGGCGGGTCGGCGGCGAGCCGCTGCGCGACCAGGCGCTGCTGGAGTGGTGTGGGCAGCTCCTCGCCGACGTGCTCGGCCCGCCCCGGGAGCCGGCCGGTGCCGCCAACTCCACGGCGCACGGCGGGCGGTGAGGTGGCATAGCTACAGCCGGCGGACGCGGGGCGTCCGGTCCGGCGTCGGCGGGCGGGAGACGCGGGGTCGTGGGGGGCGTCCGGTCCGGCGCTGCCGGCGTGAGAGAGTTGCCGTCATGCGTGCTCGCCGTCTTGTCGCCGCCGCCAGCGTGGTGGTCGGCCTCGTCGCCCTCACCGGATGTCGTACCGAGCCGGGTGTCGCCGCGTACGTGGGTGACCGGCAGATCACCGAGGACACCGTGGACGGCATCCTCGACGAGCTGCGGGACAGCCGCGCCGCGGCGGAGGCGCCCGAGCTCGGTGGGCCGGCCCCGGAGCTGCCGCCCCGGTCTCAGGTCGTCGGCACGTGGGTGCTCGGGACGGTGTGTGACCAGGTCTCCGCGGACCGGGGCTACCAGCCGCGGGGGCGGGTGGAGCCGGTTCAGGTCGCCGGTCGGGTCGGCCTCCCCCCGGAGTCGGAGTATGTGCGGCAGTTGGCCGCCCTCCACACCTGCCTCTCCGGGCTGCCGGCGGGCGACTCGGTCGCCCCGACCGAGCAGGAGCTCGCGGAGGTGATCGCCGCTGGGCGGGCGGCCGGAGCAATTTCTCCGGACACTCCGGATGCCGTGATCGCCGGTCAGCTCGACGTCCCCCAGCTGCGCAACGCGTTGGCGAGCCGCCGGGCCCTGGCCGAGGCTGCTGGGGAGTACGACGTCACGGTCAATCCCCGTTACCGACCCCTGGATTTCACCCTGCTGCCGTTCTCGTCGGGTGCCGCGGCGGTGAGCGTGCTCCTGGGTGAGTCCGGTTCGGACGCGGTCACCGATGTCTCCAGCCCGGAGCCGCCGACCGGGGCGCCGCAGCCGGCCTGAGCATGACGGTGCGGATCACTCTGCTCGTCACCTCGCCACGGCTGCCGGCCGGGCTGCTCACCGCAGCCGCGTGGGACGTCGTACGCCAGCATCCCGTGCTGACCGGGGCGGAGAGCGAGTTGACGACGGCGCTCCGGGTCGCGGGCGCCGAGGTCACCGTCGTGGCCGGCCCGGCCACCCCGGCGTTGCTCGACGCTGCCACCACCCGCGGCGGTGCGGTCTGGCTCGCTGGTCCGGCGGGTGACGAGTCGCTCGCTCGGGAGCTGGGCCTGCGACTGGCTCGGGAGCCGGGGCTCGCCGAGTTGGAGCTGCTGTACGGATCATGGGATCCGCCCGGAGCGCGGCTGCTCGACGTGGTGGCGGTGTTGGACCGGCTCGCCTCACCCGGGGGCGACCCGTGGAAGCGGGCGCAGACCCACCGCAGCCTGGCTGGTTTCCTGTTGGAAGAGTGCTACGAGGCGTACGACGCGATCAGCGCCGGTGACACCGACGCGCTCCGTGAGGAGCTCGGGGATGTGCTGCTCCAGGTGGTGCTGCATGCCCGGCTCGCCGAGGAGTTGCCCGAGGGCGAGCGGTGGAGCGTGGACGACGTGGCCGGTGGCCTGGTCGACAAGATGGTGCGGCGCAATCCGCACGTCTTCGCCGAGGAGCAGGCCGGCACCCTTGCCGAGATCGAGGAGAACTGGGAGCGGATCAAGCGGGCGGAGAAGGCGCGTGACTCGGTGCTGGACGGCATCGCCCTGAGCCAGCCCGCTCTCGCCCTGGCCGCCAAGATCATTGATCGGGTCGCCCGGGTGCGGCTCGCCGTCGCGCTCCCGCCGCCGCAGTCGCAGGGCGACCCGGAGGCCCGGCTCGGTGCCGAGCTGCTGGCTGCGGTGGCCGCAGCCCGCGCCTCCGGGCTGGATCCGGAGGCGGCCCTGCGCCGCGCCGCCCTCGCCCACGCCGAGGCCGTCCGCCGGGCCGAACGCGCCGGCAGCGCCGGTAGCTGAGGTTCCTTGCGTCAGGTTCCCGGGCTCGTCGAACGGTCGACCACGTCGGCCTCCGTCGGCAGTTCGAAGATCGGGCCGTCCGCGGTCTCCCGGTAGCTGGTCAGCGTCACACTGACCGGTTCGCCGTCCAGGTGACCGGCGAAGCTGCCCAGCGCCCCCTCGGCGGTGAAACAGGCGGTGAGGTCGCCGTCCGACCGGCGCACGTCGACGCAGGTCGCCCGCCGCCCGGCCAGCGTGGTGTCGCTGCGGGTGATGCTGGATTCCGGATCCAGGGCGGCAGCGGTCAGCAGCTCCAGCACCGCTGGTGGGGTGATCAGCCCCTGCTTCTCGGCGGCGGCGAAGACGGCCACTGCCGGCTTGTCCGGCTTATCCGGCGGCGGCGCGATCGTGCAGGCTGTCCGCCCATCGGCGGTCTCGCAGCGGGTGGTCGCCTCCTCGGTGGCGGTCAGCGCGCCGGCCGTCCACTGGTAGGTGGCGCGGGCCGGCTCCTGGTCCTGCGCGATGGTCGCGGTCTGCCCGGACGCGAGCCGGTAGTCGGCCGTGTAGGTGCGGATCAGGGACCCGTCCAGCCGGTTCGCGAGGTCGTTGACCAGATCAGCGTGGCTGATCGTCTGGCCGGCCTCGTCGAGGCTTTGACAACCGGTAACGGTGAGCGACGCGATGGCGGCAGCGGCGAGTAGTCGGAGCGGGGTCGAGATGGCGGACATGACGACCAGCCTCGCCGATCGGATCGAGTGTGCGCAAACTCCGACGTCGGTTGACATCGGAGAATACCGGAATGTCGGGCGGGCCGCTCTGTGGAAAGGGCCGGCGCGCGACAGTGCGGCCGGAGATTCAACCGCCGGGTGCCGCGTCGCGCTCCATCGCCGCCCGATACGCTGCGTGCAACACCTTCCCAGCCGCACCGTCGCGGCCATCACCGAACGGCAACACACACGAGGAGCGACTCAGTGGCAACCATCGAGGGAATCGTCGCCCGGGAAATTCTCGACTCACGGGGCAACCCGACCGTCGAGGTCGAAGTGGGGCTCGACGACGGTACGATCGCCCGTGCTGCGGTGCCCTCGGGCGCCTCCACCGGTGCCTTCGAGGCGATCGAGCTGCGCGACGGTGAGAAGGACCGCTACCTCGGCAAGGGCGTTGCCAAGGCCGTCTCGAACATTGAAGACAAGATCGTCGACGAGCTGATCGGATACGAGGCCAGCGAGCAGCGGCTGATCGACCAGAAGATGCTCGACATCGACGGTACGGACAACAAGAGCCAGCTCGGCGCCAACGCGATCCTGGGCGTTTCCCTGGCGGTGGCGAAGGCCGCCGCTGGCGCCGCTGAGCTGAGCCTCTTCCGTTACCTCGGCGGGCCGAACGCGCACCTGTTGCCGGTGCCGATGATGAACATCCTCAACGGTGGAGCGCACGCGGACTCCAACGTCGACATCCAGGAGTTCATGATCGCGCCGATCGGTGCGCCGACCTTCCGGGAGGCCCTGCGTTCCGGCACCGAGGTCTACCACGCGCTGAAGTCGGTGCTGAAGAAGAAGGGGCTCTCCACCGGCCTCGGCGACGAGGGTGGCTTCGCGCCCAACCTACCGACCAACGCCGCCGCGCTGGACCTGATCTCGGAGGCGGTCGAGAAGGCGGGCTACCGGCTCGGCACCGACATCGTCTTCGCGCTCGACGTGGCCGCGACCGAGTTCTTCGAGAACGGCACCTACACCTTCGAGGGCGCCGCGAAGACCGCGGAGGAGATGAGCAGCTACTACACCAAGCTCGCCGACGCGTACCCGATCGTGTCGATCGAGGACCCGCTGGCCGAGGATGACTGGTCCGGGTGGCGGACGCTGACCGCTGCCGTCGGCGACCGGATTCAGATCGTCGGCGACGATCTGTTCGTCACGAACCCGCAGCGGATCGCCCGCGGTATCGCCGAGAATGCCGCCAATTCGGTCCTGGTGAAGGTTAACCAGATCGGCTCGCTCACCGAGACCCTGGACGCGGTGGACCTTGCCCACCGGGCTGGCTTCCGGTGCATGATGAGCCACCGTTCCGGCGAGACCGAGGACACCACCATCGCCGACCTGGCGGTCGCCACCGGCTGCGGCCAGATCAAGACCGGCGCCCCGGCGCGGTCGGACCGGGTCGCGAAGTACAACCAGCTGCTGCGGATCGAGGAGGAGCTGGCTGACGCCGCGCGGTACGCCGGATCGGGCGCGTTCCCGCGCTACCGTTCTGCCTGACAGACGCGCAACCTTCGGGGGAGGGGCAGGGGATGCAGCAGCGCCGCACGCCGGGCGGACAGCGTCCGGCCCGCCGGCCCGGTCAGGCCGGCCGGTCGGGCGGTGCCCGGCCGGTTCGGGTGGGCGGCGTCCGCGCCGAGCCGCGGGCGACCGCCGGCCGCGCGCCGGGCATGGTCCGGGGCGCCGACGGAGCCCGTTCGGCGAACCGGCCCGCCGCTCGGCGGTCGGCCTCCGGCAGTGCGGTGAAGCGGCTCTCCGCCCCCCGCCCCCGACGGGGCACCGGGCGGGCGACCGTGCTGGTCGCGGTGCTGATCGCCCTCGCTCTCGGCTACACCTACCCGGTCCGGGTCTACCTGGACCAGCAGACTGATATCGCCCGGATGGAGGCCGCACAGGCAGCGCAGCGGGCGGAGATCGATAAGCTTGCCGCCAGGGCCGCGAAGTGGCAGGACCCGAAGTACATCGCGGCCGAGGCCCGGGAACGCTTCTTCATGGGCGTCGAAGGCGAGGAGCTGTTGATCGTGCTCCCCAAACCGAGAGCGGCCGCGGCGGCGGATCAGTCCGCAGGTCAGGACGGTCTGGCCGGGGCCGATCGGTGGTACGACACCCTGTGGTCGAGCGTGACGGCCGCGGATCAGGAACGGTCCGGCGAGTGAGTGCCGGCACTGCACCAGGAAGGACACCGTGACAGTCGTACCACCGCAGGAGCCGGCGGCATCCTCCGTACCGCTGCCGCGACGCGAGCCGGCCACCCCAGCTGACCTGGCCGCGGTGGCGGGACAGCTGGGCCGTCCGCCCCGGGACACCCGGGCGGTGGCCCACCGCTGTCCGTGCGGTATGCCCGACGTGGTGGAGACGACGCCGCGGCTCGCCGACGGCACGCCCTTCCCGACGCTCTTCTACCTGACCTGTCCCCGGGCGACGGCGGCCTGTAGCCGGTTGGAGTCCGCCGGGCTGATGAAGGAGATGGCAGACCGGCTCGCGGCGGATCCGGAGCTGGCCGCGCGTTATCGCGCCGCGCACGAGGACTACCTCCGGCGCCGGGAGGCGATCGGTCACGTGCCGGAGATCGCCGGAATCTCCGCCGGTGGGATGCCGGATCGGGTCAAGTGCCTGCACGTGCACCTCGGGCATGCGCTCGCCGCCGGTCCCGGTGTCAACCCATTCGGGGACGAGGTGTTGCGGCTGATCGAGCCGTGGTGGGCGGGAGGACCATGCGTGGCCACGCCAGCGGACGAGTGAGATGACCGCTGCCGGCGGACTCGTGGTCCGTCGAGCCCGGACGGCGGACATTCGGGGGATCCGGCGGCTGATCGACACGTACACCGACGGTCGGCGGCTACTCAGTAAGGCGACCGTGACCCTGTACGAGCACGTGCAGGAGTTCCGGGTCGCGGTGACACCCACCGGAGACGTGGTCGGCTGTGGCGCCCTGCACGTCATGTGGGAGGATCTGGCGGAGATCCGGACGGTGGCGGTCCACCCGAGTTGTCGGGGTAGCGGGATCGGGCACCAGATCGTGGGCAGCCTGATCGACGGTGCCCGGGAGTTGGGCGTGGCTCGGATCTTCGTGCTCACCTTCGAGACCCGCTTCTTCGGTCAGTTCGGGTTTACCGAGATCGACGGGGCGCCGGTGCCACACCCGGTCTACGAACAACTGCTGCGCTCGTACGACGAGGGTGTCGCGGAGTTTCTCGACCTGGAGCGGGTCAAGCCGAACACGCTCGGCAACACCCGAATGCTGCTGCGGCTCTGAGCGGGCCGTCCGGCCTGCCGTAGGGTTGCGGGCGTGACGACGCGTGTGGCCGCCATCGACTGCGGGACCAATTCGATTCGCCTGCTGGTCGCCGAGCTGCCGGATTCGGGGGCCGGGGCGAGCGCACCGTTGGTCGAGTTGAGCCGCCGACTGGAGACCGTTCGGCTGGGCCAGGGCGTGGACCGCACCGGCCGGTTGGCCCCGGAGGCGATCGAGCGGACCCGGGTGGCGCTGGCGGAGTACGTCGCCGAGATCGAGAAGTTGGGCGTCGACCGGGTGCGGATGTGTGCCACGTCGGCCTCCCGGGATGCGGAGAACGCGGCCGACTTTCGCGACATGGTGGAGCGGACGCTGGGGGTCGCCCCGGAGGTGGTGACCGGGGAGGAGGAGGCGCGGCTCTCGTTCACCGGGGCAGTTCGTGGCCTGCCCGACTCGACCCGGGAGCCGTACCTGGTGGTCGACATCGGCGGTGGTTCGACGGAGTTCGTCGTGGGCACCAGCAGCGGTGGTGTGGACGCCGCGATCTCGGTGGACATCGGTTGTGTCCGGATGACCGAGCGGCATCTGCAGGGTGACCCACCGGATCCTGCCGAGATCAGGGCGGCCGAGGTGGACATCGTGGCTGCCGTGGACCGGGCGCTCGACGCGGTGCCCGGTCGGGAGGCCGCCACGCTGGTCGGGCTCGCTGGCTCCGTCACCACGGTGGTCGCGATGGCCGAAGGGCTGACCGGGTACGACCCGCAGCGTATCCACCACGCCCGGGTGTCGGGTCGGGCGGTGGCGGAGGTGACGGCTGACCTGCTGGTGGCGACCCGTGCACAGCGGCTGGCGATCCCGGTGATGCATCCGGGGCGGGCCGACGTGATCGCGGCGGGTGCCCTGGTGCTTCGTGTGATCATGGAGCGTTCGGGCAAGGACTTCGTGGTCGCCTCCGAGCACGACATTCTGGACGGCATCGCCTACAGCCTGCGGTAGGAGCGGCACCGATCCGTTTCCCTTCTCAATACGCCCGAACCAGCCCAAATTTTGGGATGGTCTGGATAGGCTGAGACTGTTTCATGGTCGGCTTTTCGTGGCGAGGGGAGCATGGTGGGCGGGAAGGAGGAGACGGTCACCGTCGGCGAACTACTACTTGGTCGCCTGCACGACCTCGGTGTGCGGCACATCTTCGGGGTGCCGGGCGACTATGCGATGGAATTCACCGATCAGGTCATGGCCTTCGACGGAATTGACTGGATCGGCAGTTCCAACGAACTCAACGCCGGCTACACCGCGGACGGCTACGCGCGGATTGCTGGTATCGGGGCAACTGCTACCCAGTACGGTCCGGGTGAGCTGTCGGTGCTCAACGCCCTGGCCGGCGCGATGGCGGAGTCCGTACCCGTCGTTTCGATCGTCGGTGGCCCCTCGACCGAGATCATGCGCCGCCGCACATCGGTTCATCACTCTCTCGTGGATGGCGATTTTGACCATTGGGCCCGGATGGCGTGCGAGGTTACGGTCGCCCAAGCCTCGTTGACCGCGGAGCATGCGCTGCGGGACATCGATCGGGTGCTGGGCGCGTGTTGGTCGCAGCAGCGTCCCGTGTACATCCGAATTCCGGGTGATGTGGCGGTGGCTTCCGTCCCGCGACCTGCGCGACCCTTCCGGCGCCCGGAGCCGGTCACGAACGCGGCGCAACTGGACGCGTTCGCTGCCGCTGCGCACCGCCGGCTCGCCGGCGCCCAACGGCCGGTACTGCTGGTGGGTAACGTGCCGGTCCGGCTGGGTCTGGCACCAGCTGTCGCCGCGTTCGCGAGCGAGTGCAACTGGCCCGTTGCCGCGCAGGCGCTCGGTCGGGGTCTGTTTGACGAGGCTGACTCTCGTTATGTCGGGGTCTATTCTGGCCTGGAGAGCCGGGCCGCGGTCCGGGAGGTGGTCGAAGGCGCCGACGTCGTGGTGTGCCTGGGAACCACGTTCTTTGACTGGAATGGCCTGTTCACCGCGGAACTGGATCCGGATCGGATCATTAATCTGGGGCCTGATGCCGCGTCGGTCGCCGGTACCCGTTTCGGCCCGATCGCGATGGCTGCGGCGTTGGGCCGGTTGCATCAGCTGGCTGTCCGTCGTACGAGCGGCTGGTCGAGCGGGGTGATCCAGTCGAAGGGATTGTCGGAACTGGACAGGGCGGGTAGCAAGTCGATCACCCACGAACGACTCTGGCCGGCGATCGAGGCTCAGTTACGGCCGGGGGACGTGGTGGTCGCGGAGGTCGGGACCGCCTTCTTTGGCCTGGAAATGATGCGTCTGCCCACCGGGGTATCCGTGTTGGCGGCGCCAATCTGGAGCTCGGCCGGCTACGCGATTCCTGCCGCTTTCGGTGCCGGAGTCGCTGGACCGGACCGGCGGGTGGTGTTGATCACCGGTGACGGTGGAGTGCAGATGTCCCCGCAGGAACTCGGCCACATGTTCGACTTCGGGCAATTGGCGATAGTCTTCATGGTCAATAATCGTGGCTACACTACCGAGCGGGTGCTCGAGAAAGCGATCGGGGAAGAGTCCCAGGGTTACGCCGAGATACCCGACTGGCGGTACGGCAAGCTGTTGGCGGTGTTCGCGGAGGAGGAGGACTTCGTCGCGCGCACGGTCCGCACCGAGGCCGAGCTGGCCGAGATCCTGTCCGACATCGACGAGCCTCCGGAGCGGTTGACCTTTGTCGAGGTGGTCGTCGATCCAACGGATGTGCCCGAGGGTATGCCGGAGTGGAGTCGGGAGGCCTCTGCCGCCATCTATCACGCGAAGTTTCCCGCTCCGGCTCGCCTGCCCTGGAGTGGGCTCAACTAGCCGGGCGGGCCGTGCCGGCAGCTGCTCCACGCAGGCTTGACGCTACTGTGCATTGAATAGTACTGTCCTTTGTATGGACACCACACAGCTCTTGAAGGGCGTGCTGGACCTGGCTGTCCTCGCGGTGCTTCGGGAAGAGGACGGCTACGGCTACGACATCCTGCGTCGCCTGCGCGACGCCGGCCTGACCGAGGTGGGCGACGCCTCCGTCTACGGCACGTTGCGGCGCCTCTTCGCGGCGGGGCTGCTCACCACGTACGTGGTGCCCAGCGAATCCGGACCACACCGCAAGTACTACTCGCTGAACGCCGCCGGCCGCGACCAGATCGCGCGCTCCGGCAAGCTCTGGCGCTCATTCGCCAGCACCATGGACACGCTGCTCGACGATCGGGGGAGGGCGGCATGACCGTCACTGAGCAGGAGATAACCGACTACGTCGCCCGGGTTCGAGGCGCCCTGACCGACCTGCCGCCGGCGGTCCGCGACGAGCTGACCGAAGACCTGCCGGAGCACCTCGCCGTGGTGGCCGCCGAGTCCGACGGAACGCTGGTGGAACGGCTCGGCGAGCCGGAGGCGTACGCCTCCGAGCTGCGGATCGCGGCCGGGGCCGGGGCCGGGGCCGGTCGCCGGTCGACGACCGGAGAGCTGACCGCCGTCGTTGACCGGGTCCGTGCCCGGCTGCACACGCTCGACCGGCAACTCGGCCCACCCCTCGGGTATCCGACGGTGCGCGCCTTCCTGCACCTACTCACCCCGGGCTGGTGGATTCTGCGCGGCTACCTCGCGGCGATGCTGCTGGCCGTGCTCACCACTGGCAGAATCGGGCTACTGCCCAGGTTCGGCGGCCACCTGTCGCTTGGCCTGATGATGCTGGCGGCCCTGGTCGTCGCCTCGGTCATGCTCGGTCGCCGCGGAGCCCGGTCGCGAATCTGGCCGGGACGGCTGCTGGTGCTCGGCAACCTGGTGCTCGTCGGGTTCGGGCTGGTGGGGCTGGTGCACCTGGAGGATCGGCGCGATGAGGGCAACTACTACGCGCCGATCTCGGTCGACAGCCGGTACGACCACATCCGCGACGTCTTCGTCTATGACACCGAGGGTCAGCTGGTGGACTACGCGCGGCTGTTCGACCAGAACGGCGATCCGATCCGGCTCGGCTACCCGGACTGCGCTGCCGCACGCGATGTGATTCGCCGGGATCAGATCAATAGCACCAACCCGCTGCTGCGTGGCTACCCGTACTGCCCGGAGGCGGCACCGTTCGGGCCGCGGCCCACGGCTGACGCGTCCCCACCGGCCCTCCCCGCTCCACCCGGGACGGTCCAACCGGACTCCACTGCCGCACCAGCCGGACCGGAGACGGCACCAACCACATCGGAGCCCTCGCCGGTCACACCGGGGACCACACCGGAGGTGCCGGAGACCCCGCCGACCTCCGCGCCCGCGCCGCCGACCTCCGCGCCCGCGCCGGGTGTCGCGCCCACCGGGTGAGCGCTCCGGGAAGCGCTGCCCCTCCCAGTTCCACGGTGGGAACTCATATTTCCGTAGCGATGAAAGTGGCCGAAGGGATGAGGCTGCGGGGCAAAAGGGCGGTTGTTGATCGTCTACCGTGTCCTCCGCACTATTAACCCCTGGAAGGAAAATTCGTGCCGGAGCAGGTCGTACCCCCCGCCCAACCCAACGTCCCGCAGCCGGCTGGCTTTCAGCCGTCAACCGGCGTGCCCGAGGCTGGCCCCCCAGCCCCAGAGCCAGCTCCGAAGTCCGGTCGCAAGAAGGTTCTGGGCATCGTTGGCGCCATCGTCGTGTTCCTGGTGATCGCCGGCCTCAAGTTCGGCCTGGGCACGGTGCTCGGCGGGACAGACGAGACCGCGGATGCCAAGGCTGGTGACTGCATCGCCGAGCTACCCGCGACCATCGGCGACGAGATGGAGGCGGTTGACGGCGGCAAGGTCGTTGACTGTGCCTCCGCCGAGGCGAGGTACAAGGTCGTCGGTCGCGCAGAGGATCAGACCGAGGCGCAGGCCGAGTCCGGCGAAGCGTGTGACCAGTTCTTCCAGGAGAACGAGGAGTACTACATCTTCAGCAACATCACTCCGGGCAAGACGGGCTATCTGCTCTGCCTGACCGACAACTCCTGAGCGGCGTACGGGAGTACGGCGACGGCGGCGCGGTGTCACCGCGCCGCCGTCGCCGTACCCGAGCCATCGACTGGTGTCCGGGAGGTGAACGCCACTTCTCCGGCGTCTTCCCGGGGCCCGTGTGGCGTGGCAGGCTACCGGCACGTAGGACCACTGGGCGACCAGCCAACGATGACTGACCGCTAGGAGGACGGCCGATGGGCGACATGGTGACGTACCGGTGCAACGGTGGTACGGGCGAGGGGTATCTCGTGGTACCGCCTGGCGGTACGGCCAGCCCGGCGGTCATTGTGATCCAGGACTGGTGGGGCCTGGCGTCGCACGTCCGAGCGGTGGTTGACCGCTTCGCTGAGGCCGGCTTCGTCGCCCTCGCCCCGGACCTGCGGCGCGGCGGGCCGGCCAGCAAGCCGGATGAACCCCGGCAACTACTCAACAGCGGGCAGTTGGACGCCGCGGCGGCGGATGTCGCCGCCGCGGCCGACTACCTCGCGGGCCGGCCGGAGGTTGTCGGCAAGATCGGTTGCGTCGGCTTCTGCGCGGGGGCCAGTCTGGCGCTCTGGTCCGTTGCCCGCACCGAGCGGATCGTGGCGACCTCGGCCTTCTACCCTCGGCTGCCCGGGGAGGGGATACGTCCGGAGGGGTCGGAGTACGCGGGCAAGGCCGCCGCCATCCACTGCTGCGAGGCCGACGGCACCTCGGCCGACCCGGGAGTGCAGCTCGTTCGTCGGGCCATCGAGGCTGGTGGCGGCACCTGTCAGACCTACGACTACCCGGGTACCGCCCACGCCTTCTTCAACGAGGACCGGCCGGAGAACTTTGACCAACGGGCTGCCGCCACGGCGTGGGCCCGCACCCTGGAACTCTTCCGGGCGAAGCTTGGCTGACCACGGATCGGTGCATCCCGGCGGAACGCCCGCCGGGATGCGGCGTGTGCCGCGGGTACCTGTGGTCGCAGCCCGGCCACGCACCGCCGAGCAGGTAACCGGGGCAGCGGCCGGGGCGACCAGCCTCGCCGCACTCGATGCGGCGATCAGCGACTGCTTCGCCTGCCCCCGCCTGGTCGACTGGCGGGAAGAGGTGGCCCGCACTCGACGCGCGGCGTTCCGGGAGCAGGAGTACTGGGGGCGCCCGGTGCCCGGTTTCGGCGACCCGAGGGCCCGCATCGGCCTTCTTGGCCTCGCGCCGGCCGCGCACGGCGGCAACCGGACCGGCCGGGTCTTCACCGGCGACCGCTCCGGCGATGTCCTCTTCGCCGCCCTGCACCGGGCCGGGCTGGCCAACCAGGCGACCAGCGTCGCCGCCGACGACGGGTTGACCCTGCGCCACACCCGGGTCTTCGCGGCGGTGCGCTGCGCGCCGCCGGCCAACAAGCCCACGCCGGGCGAGCGCGATACCTGCCGGCCCTGGCTGCACCGCGAGGTCGCACTGCTCCGGCCGAACCTGCGGGTGGTGGTCGCGCTGGGCGCCTTCGCCTGGGCGGCGTGGTGGCCGACTCTGCACCGCGTGTACGGGATGTCCCCGCCCAGCCCGCGACCCGCTTTCACGCATGGGGCACACTGGTCCGGGAACGGCGCACCGGACCTGCTCGGCTGCTACCACGTCAGCCAGCAGAACACCTTCACCGGGCGGCTGACACCAGAGATGCTGGACGACGTGTTCGCCCGGGCGAAACGACTGGCCGGGGTGGAGTAGGGGCTGCGGGGCATTGGGATGACGGACCGGAAGCGCCGATCCGCATCCTCGCTTCCCGCCGACAGTGGTGTGCTGCGCCGGTGGTGGCCGCTCGCAGCGGTGCTGCTCCTGTTGGCCGCCGCCACCGCCGCGGCCGCGCATTCGTCGCTCGGGGCCAGCCGCATCCCGCCCGCGGCCGAGCAGCTGCCGCTCGTCCCGGAATACCCGACGGCCGAGCCGGCCGCGTCGATCCCGGTAGAACCGCGCGACGCAGGTGAGCTGAACAGCCAGCGGCGCCCCGACTGGCTGCGAACCGCACTCCTTGCGGTGCTCGGGCTGGCCGGGTTGGCCGTTGCCGGCGTCCTCGCCGGGACGCTCCTGCGCAGTGTGCTGCGGCGAAGCACTCGGCGCCGCCCCGAGGGCCGGGTCCCGCGCACCGCCGAGGGCACGGCCCGGGAGGTGGTCGCCGCGCTCGACGCCGGCCTGGTCGACCTCGACGACACCGGCACCGATCCGCGTACGGTGGTCATCGCCTGCTGGGTTCGCCTGGAGGAAGCCGCCGCCAGCGCCGGGGTGCGTCAACTGGCCGGCGACACCCCCACCGAGCTGGTGGTGCGCCTCCTGCAGGGTGACCCGGCCGCCGGGGTGCCCGCGATCGCCAGCGCCGACGTGCTGGCCGATTTCGCACATGTCTACCGGGAGGCGCGTTACGCTACCCGGCCAGTGGACGAGCGTACCCGGGACCAGGCCCGGGCCGCGTTGCGTCGGCTCCGCGGGGAGCTGACCGCGCTGGCCGGCGCGAGCGGGGAGGGGCCGGCGTGATCAACCGAGGACGCCCGACCGGGTACGAGGAGGTGTCGCGGTGAGCGGCACCAGCATCGACGACCTACTCAGCGGCGCGGAGGAGCGGGGCCCGCAGCGACGCCCACGCCGGGATCCGGCTCGCGACCGACCGCTGCGGCTGGTGCTGCGTAACCTGGCCGGCGTCGGGGCCGTACTGGTCGTCGTGGTCGCCGGTCTACGTGCGGTCGGGCTCCAGGTGTCGTTGCCGGTATTGGTCGCTGGCGTACTCGCGCTCTTCCTGGTCCGCCACGTTGTTCGGGCGCTCCGCCCACCACCTGCGTCGCCGGCTGTCCACCTGGCCCTGTCCGACCCGGCCGAGCTCCGCGGGAATCGCGGCGACCAACACGACGCGCTGGGCGCGGCGATCAACAGTTGGGAGAGTCCGCTGGACTGGGCGGCCACCCGGGCCAAGCGGTTCAACGGGACCATCCTGCCCCGACTCGGCGAGCTGGCCGACGAAAGGATCCGGCTGCGGCACGGGGTGACCCGTGGGTCGGATCCCGCCCGCGCCCGCGTACTGCTCGGTGATCGGCTGGCTACCTTCCTGGAGCACCCGCCTCGCCGCCCGCCGTCGCCGCGCGAGCTCGCGGCGATCGTCGCCGAACTGGAGAAACTGTGATGAACGACGTGGACCGGAAGCTACCCGCCACGGAGGTCGGCCACCTTGCCCACGTGGTGCTGGACGCGGTGGGCGAGGTCGTGGTCGGAAAACGAGAGGCGCTGGAGCTGGTCCTCGCCGGGATTCTGGCCGGCGGGCACGTGTTGCTCGAAGACCTGCCCGGGCTGGGAAAGACGCTGACCGCCCGGTCCTTCGCCCAGGCCCTCGGGCTCGATTTCCGGCGGCTCCAGTTCACTCCGGACCTGCTGCCCGCCGATGTCACCGGCTCCTTCCTCTACAACCAGCGCAGCGGGGACTTCGCCTTCCGCGCCGGGCCGGTCTTCACCAACCTGCTCCTCGCCGACGAGATCAACCGCACTCCGCCGAAGACCCAGTCCGCGCTGCTGGAGGCGATGCAGGAGAAACAGGTCTCGGTGGAGGGCGTCACCTACCGGCTGGATGAGCCGTTCCATGTGCTCGCCACCGCCAACCCGGTCGAGTACGAGGGCACGTACCCGTTGCCCGAGGCCCAGCTGGACCGCTTTCTGCTCCGGGTCTCCTTCGGATATCCCGAGCCCGGCGAGGAGTGGGAGGTGCTGCGCCGCCGGATCTCCCGCCGTCGCGAGGAGGCGGAGATCAAACCGGTGGTGAACGCCGCGACCCTGCGCGCGATGCAGGCCGCGCTGGAGGACGTGGTGGTGGAGGACTCGATCGGTCAATACCTGGTCGCGCTGACCGCGGCTACCCGGGAGCACCCCTCGGTGCTGGTCGGTGCCTCCCCGCGCGGTTCGCTGGCGCTGCTGCTGCTGTCCCGGGTCCGGGCCATGATGGCCGGCCGGGACTACGTGGTGCCAGAGGACGTCAAGGAGGTGGCGGTACCGGCGCTGGCGCACCGGATCACGCTCCGTCCGGAGCTGTGGCTGCGTCGGGTCGCTCCGGCGATCGTCGTTGACGAGGTGCTGGCGGACACCCCGGCTCCGGCCAGCGGCGCGCTGCCCAGCTACGCCACCGGCCTGCCCGTCCGCTGATGACCTTGCCCACCGTGCCGTCACCACCGGAGCAGACCGGTGGCTGGACGCCGACCTGGGCCTTCGGCCGGGCGGTACTCCTGACCGGTCTGCTCCTGATCGCCGGCGTGCTGCTCGGGCGGGTGGACCTGGTCGTGTTGGCCGCTCCGTTCGCGCTCGGCACCGCGTACGCCCTGCGTCGCCGACCCGCCGCGTCGCCGCTGGTCCAGCTCGCCGCCGAGGGAAACCAGGTGGAGGGGGGCGAGCTCTCCGGGCAGATCACCGTTGGTAATCCGGACCCGGTCGACTATGACCTTGCGTTGCTGCGGAGCCGAGCGTCGCGCTGGTTGCGGGTCGATCGGGTGACCGTTGCCGGTGCGGCGGCGAGCCACGCCGCCTCGCGCGGCGGGCAGTCGGTCGTTGACCGTCCCCTGGCGACCGCCGTACCGGCTGGTGCCCTGGTCGAGGTGGAACTCGCCGGCACCGTGCGCCGCTGGGGACGGCATCCGCTGGGGCCCGTCGGGGTCCAGGCCTACGCCGCGCTCGGCCTACTGGTCTCCCACGCGGTGGTGGCCGAGGCGGTCCCGGTCAGTACCTACCCGGTGACTGACCCCTTCGATGCGGTGGAGGCGATGCCCCGCGCCGCGGGCCTGGTTGGTGCGCACCATTCGCGTCGCCCCGGCGAAGGCGGTGAGCTGGCCGGCGTACGGGTCTTCGGCCCCGGTGACCGGCTGCGGCGGGTGGACTGGCGGGTCTCGCTGCGGGCGCGACAGCTGCACGTCGCGGCCACCCTCTCCGACCGGGATGCTGAGGTGGTGCTGCTGCTCGACGTGCTCGCCGAGGCGGGCCGCTCCGGTGGGGTCGGGGGCACCGCCTCGGTGCTGGACACGACGGTTCGGGGCGCCGCGGCGATCGCGGAACACTACCTGCACCGGGGCGACCGGGTGTCGTTGCTGGAGTACGGCCCGGCCGGCCGTCGGCTACGTGCCGCCACCGGCCGCCGCCACTATCTGACAGTGCTGGAGTGGTTGCTCGACGTGCATCCCCAGTCCTCCCCAGATGAGCTGCACGACGCGGGCTTCGGACCGCAGCTGTTCTCCTCGGACGCGTTGGTGGTGGTGCTTACGCCGTTGCTGGATGAACGATCCGCGCAGATGCTGGCCCGGCTGGCCTGGTCGGGGCGCTTCGTCGTGGCGGTGGATACCCTCCCGGTTGATCTGACCCCGTCGCGGGAGCGGCGGTGGTCGGAGGCGGCGCACCGGCTGTGGCGGCTGGATCGGGACACGATGCAGCGCCAGCTGCGGGAGCACGGTGTGCCGGTGGTGCAGTGGGCGGGCGCGGGCAGCCTGGACGAGGTGCTGCGGGACGTGGCTCGGCTGGCGACTGCGCCGAGAGCGGGTGCCCGGTGAACCGGGCCGGCCCGGGCCGAGGCCGGGCGGCGATGTGCGCCGTGGTTGCCCGGGCTGAGGGCGGGCGGCGATGAGCGCCGTCGTCGCCCGGGCCCGCGCGGCCCGGCGCGCGGTGACCCGGATCGCGCTGGCGCCGTTGCTGCTCCGGGCGGGCATCTTCTTCAGTGCGTTGGTCGGGTTGCTGCTCGCGTTACCGGCGGAGGTCCTGCGGGGGCAGCTGCTGGTGGTGGTGCCGGTGGTGGCGCTGCTGCCGGCGGTGGGGCCGCGGCGGATCTGGCCGACCGTCGTCGCCCTGCTGACCGTGGGCGGGTGGGTGTTGGCAATCGATGGCTACGACCGGCCGGTCGCGCTCTGGCGGTTGTTTGCCGTGGCGGCGGCGCTCTATCTCAGCCACACCCTGTGCGCGCTGGTAGCCGTGCTGCCGTACGACGCGGTGGTGGATCCGGCCGTGGTACTGCGCTGGCTACTCCGGGCGGTCGCCGTGCTGCTCGGTACGGCGGTGCTCGGCGTGCTCCTGGTTGAGCTGGCCGGTGTCGGCGGAGCGCAGGGGCTGGAGGCGGTGACGGTGGCCGGGTTGGTGGTGGCGGTGCTGGTGACCGCGCTGCTGGGGTGGCTACTCCGTCGGCGTTGACGGTGGTATGTCCGGGTTAGGTGGGGTCACTGGTTGTGTTGGGTCACAACCGGCTCCGTAGCCGGGGATTTGCCGGGTCACCGAGGAAAGATAGAGGCGTGAATCCGAAGCGGATCCTTGTGGTGGGTGCCGGACACGTCGGGCTCTACGCGGCGCTGCGGTTGTCGAAGAAGCTCGGCCCGCGGGAGGCCGAGGTTGTCGTGGTCGACCCGCAGCCCCACATGACCTATCAACCATTCCTCCCGGAGGCGGCGGCGGGCAGCATCTCGCCCCGGCACTCCGTGGTGCCGCTGCGGCGGGAGCTGCGCCGCTGCACGGTCGTCGTGGGCGCGGTCACCCGGATCGACCACGCCGCCAGGACCGCCTCGGTCCAGCCGATCGTCGGTCCGACCCGCGAGATCCGGTACGACCAGGTGGTCATCGCCCCCGGTTCGGTCTCCCGGACCCTGCCGATTCCCGGGCTGCACGAGCATGGCATCGGGTTCAAGACCATTGGCGAGGCGATCTACCTGCGCAACCATGTGCTGGATCGGCTCGATGTCGCCGCGGCCACGCCAGATCCGGCGCTGCGCCAGCGGGCTCTGACGTTCGTCTTCGTCGGCGGGGGTTACGCCGGCATCGAGGCGCTCGCCGAGATGGAGGACATGACCCGGAGCGCGCTGCGGTACTACCCGGAGCTGAACCAGGGCGACATGCGGTGGGTGCTCGTCGAGGCGACGCAGCGGGTGCTGCCCGAGGTCGACCCGGACATGGGTGCCTACACGGTGCGGCAGCTCCTCCGGCGCCGGATGGACATTCGGCTGGGTACCCGGCTGGAGTCCTGCGTTGACGGGCTGGTGACGCTCTCCGACGGCGACAGCTTTCCGGCCGACACGATCGTCTGGACGGCTGGGGTGAAGCCCTCGCCGATGCTGGACGCGACGGATTTCCCCCGCGACGAGCGGGGGCGGATCACCTGTCAACCCACACTGCAGGTCGTCGACGGTGATCGGGTGGTGGCGGACGCCTGGAGCGCCGGGGACTGCGCCGCGGTGCCGGATCTGACGAAGGAGCCTGGTAGCTACTGCTCGCCGAGCGCCCAACACGCGGTACGTCAGGCGAACCGGATGGCCGACAACATCGTCAACGTCATCCGGGGCCGGGCGCCGGTGCCCTACCAGCACCGGCACGCCGGCAGTGTCGCCAGCCTCGGCCTCTACCAGGGGGTCGCGCAGGTCTATGGCATCAAGATGAGGGGCCTGCCCGCCTGGTTCATGCATCGGACGTATCACATGAGCCGGATTCCCTCGCTGAACCGAAAGGTCCGGGTGGTCGCCGACTGGACGTTGGCGTTCTTTCTCAGGCGTGAGGTGGTCGCCCTCGGTCAGCTGCATGATCCGCGTGAGGAGTTCGCCGAGGCGTCCCAGCCGGTCAACCCCCGGTAGCCGGGGCGGGGCTCGCCCCCGGGGGCGGCGCGGCGCCGGCGAGCCCCGGCGACGCCCGGGCACCTGGGACTGCGGGTACGCCTGCTGGCCAAAGACCGGCTACGGTGGCACTGCACCGTCGCGTGTCGACGTGCCGGTGTCACCCGCCCGGGTGGTGGAATGGCAGACACGGCCGCCTTAAAAGCGGCTGCCGCAAGGCGTGCGGGTTCGATCCCCGCCCCGGGCACCTGCGGTCAGCCCTCGTCGGAGCGTCGTTCAACACCGCCCCACTGTGCGATCTCCACGAATCCTGTTGGCCGTTTATCCTTGATGCTGCACGTTGACGTGCACCAACCCCCTGAGGGAGGCCTGACAGTGAAGACCTCGAACCCGGTGCTCGCCCGGCTCGGCCAGGCGGCCGAGCGGGAGCGGGCGACCGGGTACGCCCCGACCGGGCCGTACGGACAGCCCGGCTACCCCCAGCAGTACCCGACGCAGGCCGGCTACCCGGCTGCGCCGCCGACCGTCAACACCATGACGGTTGACGACGTGGTGGTGAAGACGGTCAGCCTACTCGGCATCCTCGGCGTGGTCGCCGCTGCCTCGTGGATCATGATCCCGGAGGCGCTGCTCGGCGTCGCGTGGATTGGCGCCGCGATGGTCGGCCTGGTGCTCGGCCTGATCATTTCGTTCTCGCGGATGGCGAACCCGGCGCTGGTTGTCGCGTACGCCGTCGTCGAAGGCGTGCTTGTTGGTGCCGTCAGCAAGTACTTCGAGACGCTCTACGACGGCATCGTGCTCCAAGCGGTGGTTGCCACCTTCGGCGTCTTCTTCCTGATGGCGATGCTCTACCGGGCCAAGGCCATCCGGGCCACCCCGAAGTTCGTCAAGGGCATGGTCGCGGTGATGGCCGGCCTCTTCGCGGTCATCATGATCAACCTGGTGTTGTCGCTCTTCGGCATCAACACCGGGCTCCGCGACGGCAGCCCGCTGGCGATCGGGTTCAGCCTCGTCGTCATCGTCGTGGCGGCGCTCAGCTTCGTGCTGAGCTTCAAGGAGGTCGAGGACGGCGTCCGGATGGGGCTGCCGCAGCGCTACTCCTGGGTCGCCGCCTTCGGCATCCTGGTGAGCCTCATCTGGCTCTACATCGAGATCCTTCGACTGTTGAGCTACTTCCAGGGCGACGACTGATCGGCTCCGCTGAACCGGCGATGCCCGGCCCGCTCATGGGGCCGGGCATCGCCGGTTTTGATGATCGCGGCTGGCTGCTCCGCGGCGGTTCGTCGCCCGAGGGCGACGACGCTGGTCAGCGAGATCGACGGGCATGCGGCCGAGGTGCCCGGCGTAGACTCGGCGGGGTGGAGCAGGCCGGGGACTTGAGGCGGACGGTGGAGCTGATCGTGCGGCAGGTGGGGCACTGGCAGCAGCCACGGTGGGCCGCCAGCGCTGCCGGCGGAGATGTCTCCCGGGCCGATCTCGTGCACCGGCTCGTGCAGGAGCTCGCGAATCTGGCGGCCGACGCCGAGGCGCGGCCGCACCGGCTCGTGCCCCGACTTGACCACGACGTTGCCCTGCCGGACCAGCTGCGGGTGGTGGCGGCCGATCTGCTTGCCGCGAGGGCATCGGACGCAGCGCTGGCGCAGGCCGCCCGCGCGGCCACGGCGACCCGCGCGGCCCTCTGAGCGCCACCCGCGCGCGGCCACGGCGACCCGCGCGGCCGCGGCGACCCGCGCGGAGCCGGCCCGTACCGGGCCGGCTCCCGCAAACCCTCAGGTCAGACGCTCGATCACCATGGCCATACCCTGGCCGCCGCCGACGCACATCGTCTCCAGGCCGATCGTCGCGTCGTGCCACTGCAGGGCATTGAGTAGGGTGCCGGTGATCCGCGCGCCGGTCATGCCGAACGGGTGGCCGACCGCGATGGCGCCGCCCATCACGTTCAGCTTCTCCTCCGCTATGCCCAACTGCCGGTAGGAGGGGATCACCTGTGCGGCGAAGGCCTCGTTGATCTCCACCAGGTCCACGTCGTCAATGGTCATCCCAGCCCGTTTCAGGGCCTGCTTCGACGCCTCGACCGGGCCGAGCCCCATGATCTCCGGCGAGAGCGCGGTTACGCCGGTCGAGACGATTCGCGCCAGCGGGGTGACGCCGAGTTCACTCGCCCGCTGTGCGCTCATGATCACTACGGCGGCGGCGCCGTCGTTGAGGGGGCAGCAGTTGCCGGCGGTGATCCGGCCGTCGGGTCGGAAGACGGGATCCAGCTGGGCGACGGCGGAGAGCGTGACACCGGGGCGGGGACCGTCATCGGCGCTGACCACGGTGCCGTCCGGGGTGGTCACCGGGGTGATCTCCCGAGCCCAGAACCCAGCGGCGATCGCCTGCTCGGCGCGGTTCTGGCTGCGCACGCCGAAGGCGTCCATCTCGGCCCGGGTGACGCCGTGGACCTGGGCCAGGTTCTCCGCGGTCTGCCCCATGGCCAGGTAGATGTCGGGCAGGTCGTCGGTGTCCCGTGGATCCGTCCACACCTCGGCCCCGCCCTTGGCGCGCGCCGCCGAACGTTCCCGCGCGGCGCTGAAGCGGGGGTTCTCCCAGCCCCCACCGACCAGCGCCTGTGCCTCCGGCGGCAGACTGTCGGAGGTGCCCCGGGCGTACCGGGAGACGGCCTCGACGCCGGCGGAGACGAAGATGTCACCCTCGCCTGCCCGGATCGCATGCATCGCCATCCGGGTGGTCTGCAGGGACGAGGCGCAGTAGCGGGTCAGGGTGGCTCCGGGCAGGTCGTCGTGCCCCATCAGGGTGGCGACCACGCGGGCCAGGTTGAAGCCCTGCTCACCGCCGGGCAGACCACAACCCAGGTACAGATCGTCGATCTCGCTCCGGTCGAGCTGGGGGATCTTGTCGAGGGCGGCCTGCACGATGGTGGCGGTGAGATCATCCGGGCGGAACTCGCGCAGGGACCCCTTGCGGGCCCGGCCGATGGGGGAGCGGGTGGTGGCGACGATGACAGCGTCGCGGGACGACTCAATCGGCATGGACCAAACCTAACCGGTCAGTAACATCAGGCGGAAGTCGTGCCGGGCCCGGGAAATGTCACCGTGGCGGGCCGTGCCGAGCCGCCATCGTTACCGCAGCGGCCACCGCCGGGAAGAGAGCGTGCGCCCACACCCGGTACCCGTCGGCAGACGGGTGGAATCCGTCGTGGCAGAGCGTGCCGGCGTCGGCCCGGAAGACCGGACCGGCCTCGGTGGCGAGATCCACCACCGTCCCACCGGCGGTGAGTACCGCGAGGGTCTGGGCCCGCGCCGTCCGCCGTCCGGACCAGCCGACCAGGTGCCGTAGCGGGGGCGCGATCGCGCGTACCGCCCCGAGGTCGGGGCAGGTCCCAACCACGACCTCCACCCGCGCCTCACGGAGCCGGTGCACCGTGGCCCCGAGGCAGGCCGCGGCGGTGGTCGACCGACGCAGGGAGGTGGCGTCGTTCGCACCAATCAGGATCACCGCCACATCGGGTCGTTCCCCGAGCAGTGCCCGAGCGACCTGGGTGGCCAGGTCGGTGGAGCGGGAGCCCGAGACGCCCACGCTGGAGAGGTGGACCAGCTGCCCGGCCGGCCCCTCAGCGAGCAGGTGGGCGAGCTGCCCACCGACGGTCTCCGCCAGCCGGCTCACGCCGACCCCGAGGGCGGACGAGTCCCCGAGCAGCACGAGCCGCAACGGGGGAGCGTCGGCCTGGCCGATCGTGGCCCGCAGGGCCAGCCCCAGCTCGGGTTGGGCATAACGCCGATGGTGGGCGGCGACGGCCTGTCCAGCCAGGAGAGCGGCGCCCCCCACCGCCGCGGCGGCGAAGCAGCCGGCCGTGGCCCGCCCGAGTCGGCGGGAGAAGCCCGGGCGGAAGTGGCCAGTCACGGTGCTACCGCCCCGCGCTCAACGTTCCGCTCCTGCATGCCATCCTCTCCATCGTGGGGCGGGTCCACGGCCGGGTCGGATTGGGTCACGGCACCGAAGAAGGCTCGTCGGCGCAGCTGCGCCCAGCGACCCGCCGGACCGCGGTCGTGGCCCCGAACCTGGGCGCCGCTGACCTCGGTCCCCGCGTGCCGCGCCGCCTCCTGGGCGGCCTCCGGCAGCGACCGTACGCCGCGGACCCGTGCTGGCGCAGCCCCCCGCTCCGGCCCTGCCCCGAGGGCGGAGAGGACGGTCGGCAGTAGCGCGGCGGCAGCCATCGCGTAGCCCTCCGCCGATGGGTGGAACCGGTCCCAGGCGAACAACCGGGCCGGCTCGGCCGTGAACCGGGGACCGAGCAGGTCGCCGAGGGAGACCGTCGCGCCACCGGCCTCGACCACGGCTACCGTCTGGGCGGCGGCGAGCTGGCGACTCCAGCGGCGGGCCAGCCAGCGCAGTGGCGGCTGGATGGGGCGAATCGCCCCCAGGTCCGGGCAGGTGCCGACGACCACCGCGCAGCCAGCGCCGCGAAGCGTGGTCACCGCCTCGATCAGGTAACGCACGGCCACGGCGGGCGGGGTGCGGTTGGTGACGTCGTTACCGCCGATCAGGATGACGGCGACATCGGGTCGCGCTTCGAGCGCCGCCTCGACCTGGTGACGCAGGACGGCGGAGAGCGCCCCCACCACGGCGAACCGGTGTAGCCGGACCGGTCGGTGTAGCCGGCGGGAAACCCCGGTGGCGAGCAGCGCCCCCGGTGTTTCGCGGCGGCGGTGCACGCCGTAGCCGGCAGCG
Organism: Salinispora sp. H7-4; assembly: GCF_013416675.1. Classification (NCBI taxonomy): domain Bacteria; kingdom Bacillati; phylum Actinomycetota; class Actinomycetes; order Micromonosporales; family Micromonosporaceae; genus Salinispora; species Salinispora sp. H7-4. Next base: position 489,350 of record NZ_JABZED010000007.1, on the reverse strand, counting down.
CAGGAGTCGCCCAGTACGACCATGGTGACCGCTGGTCCGGGCAGCTTTGCCCCGTAGACTCCATCGCAGCGTGGTGGCGGCGCCTCGGCTGTGGGGATGCTTCGTCGTGCCTGCCGGGCCTGGCCGATCAGGACACCACCGGCGGTCGCCGCGGCGGCGGCCGTGGCGACCGCGCCGAGCACCACCAGCCGGGTGACGCGCCAGGCGACCTGCCAGCGTGGACCGGCCGGGACAACGGAATCAGCGACCCCCATGCACCGACATTACGCGAACCCGCCACCGGACACCGTCGCCCGAGACGGCTCCCCGCTGCCGGGCACAGGTCCGGCCCGACTTGTGTCGGGGCGGCACGCTGGTGTGGGGAAGGAGTGAGCAGATGGGGAAGACACTGCACCGGCGGGCGGCGTTCCTCGCGTTGGCCCGGGCACTCGTGGTCGGGGTACGAGGCGGGCCGGGGCTCGGGGCGCGCGTGGCGGCGCTGCCCCGGATGATCCTGGCGACCGTCCGGGGACGGTATGACGGGGGCCTCCGGCTGGCGCTGATGACCGCCGCCGCGGCCTACATCGTCTCGCCGGTCGACCTGCTGCCGGAGCTTGGGCTGGCGCTGCTCGGGCTGGCCGACGACGCGGTCATGGTCACCTGGCTCGCCGGCAGCGTACTCGCCGAGACCGAGCGGTTTCTGGAGTGGGAGGCGCGCCAGGCTTCGGTCGTCCCGGGCGAGGTGGCGGGCTGACGGGACGTAGGCTGAGCGCGCGACATCCGTATTCGTCTGCCCGGCCGCCCCACCCGGCGGCACCGGAGGAGAAGGGCACAACCAGGTGCAGTACTACGACAACGTCGTCGAGTTGATCGGCAACACCCCGCTGGTACGCCTGCGCAACGTGACTGAGGGCATCCAGGCCACCGTCCTGGTGAAGGTGGAATACCTGAACCCCGGCGGGTCGGTCAAGGATCGGATCGCCCTGCGCATGGTGGAGGACGCCGAGCAGGCGGGGATCCTCCGACCGGGCGGCACGATCGTCGAGCCGACCAGTGGCAACACCGGGGTCGGGCTGGCGCTGGTGGCCCAGCTGAAGGGCTACCGGTGCGTCTTCGTCTGCCCGGACAAGGTCAGCCAGGACAAGCAGGACGTGCTGCGCGCCTACGGCGCCGAGGTGGTCGTCTGTCCGACCGCGGTCGCGCCCGCGGATCCCCGCTCCTACTACAACGTCTCCGATCGCCTGGCCCAGGAGATCCCTGGCGCCTGGAAGCCCAACCAGTACGCCCACCCGGCGAACCCCCGCTCCCACTACGAGACCACCGGTCCGGAGCTGTGGGCGCAGACCGAGGGTCGGATCACCCACTTCGTCGCGGGGGTCGGCACCGGTGGCACGATCTCCGGTATCGGGCGCTACCTGAAGGAGGCGTCGGAGGGGCGGGTCAAGGTGATCGGCGCTGACCCCGAGGGGTCGGTCTACTCCGGCGGCACCGGGCGGCCGTACCTGGTCGAGGGGGTCGGTGAGGACTTCTGGCCGGAGACCTACGACCGGGAGATCGCCGACGGGATCGTTGAGGTCTCCGACAAGGCGTCGTTTGAGATGACCCGTCGGCTGGCCCGGACCGAGGGGCTGCTGGTCGGTGGCTCCTGCGGGATGGCGGTGGTCGCGGGGCTGGAGGTGGCCCGTGCGGCCGGTCCGGACGACGTGGTCGTGGTGCTGCTGCCGGACGGGGGGCGCGGCTACCTGTCCAAGATCTTCAACGACTCGTGGATGGCCCGGTACGGCTTCCTGGACAACTCTGGCAACGAGCCGACCATCGCCGAGACCCTCGCCGGCAAGCCGGGTGGGTTGCCGGAGCTGGTGCACGTGCACCCGACCGAGACGGTGCGGGACGCGATCGACTACCTGCGCGAGTACGGCGTCTCCCAGCTGCCGGTGCTGAAGGCTGAACCGCCGGTGGTAACCGGCGAGGTGGCCGGGTCGGTCGCGGAGCGGGACCTGCTCGACGCGCTCTTCACCGGCCAGGCGCAGCTGCACGACACCATCGAGCGGCACATGGCCGCGCCACTGCCGATGATCGGCGGTGGGCAGCCGGTCAGCGAGGCGGTGGCCCTGCTGGAGAAGTCCGATGCCGCTCTGGTGCTGATCGACGGCAAACCGAAGGGGGTTCTCACCCGGCAGGACCTGCTCGCCCACCTCGGTTCCCGCTGACGGACGCTGGCTCAACCGGCAGGGCCCTCGCCGACCTGGGCGTGGGCCGGGGCCCTGCCGGGCACCTTGCCCAACCGGAGCTACAACTCCCGCCGGTAGCGGAGCAGCACGGCGGGGGTCGAGCCGATCATTTCCTCCTGGGTGACGCCGGTTGGCCGCCACCCGTCCCGCTCGTAGAAGCGGCGGGCCGGTCCGTTCTGCCGTAACACCCAGAGGGCCGCGACCCGCCAGCCACGGGAGCGCATCTCGGCCAGGGCGTCGGCCTCCAGCCTCCGGCCCAGCCCGCGGCCCCGCTCCGCCGGCTCCAGGTAGACCGCGTGGAGCAGCCCGGTGGCGGGGTCACCCTGGTCGTCCGGGCCAAGGTAGCTGAAGCCGACCAAGTGGCCATCCCGTTCCGCCACGGTCAGCACGTGGTCGGCGCGCTCGTAACTCCAGCGTTCCCGCCAGTACTGTCCCAGCGCCGCCGGGGTCGGCTCGGCCAGCATCTCGGTGCTCAGGAAGGGCGCGTAGGCGGCGACTCGGGAACGTTGGTGCAGCGCCCCGACCGCGATCAGGTCGTCCACCGTCCCAGGGCGGAGCGTGAAAGTCACCGTGCCGAGGGTACCCGCCGGGGTGGTACCGGCACGGTCGTCAGGTCCTCGGCGACCACCAGATCACCCGTGAAGTGCTCCCGGGCCTCGGCGGCAAAGCGGTCCAGGTCCGGGTAGCGCTGGGAGAAGTGGGTGAGCACGAGGCGGCGTACCCCGCACTCGGTGGCGACCTGCGCCGCCTGCCCCGCGGTCAGGTGCCCAACCTCGGCGGCGAGCGCGGCCTCCGAGGCCAGGAAGGTGGCCTCGATGACCAGGAGGTCGGCGTTGTCGGCGAGGTCGTACACCGCGTCGCAGAGGCCGGTGTCCATCACGAACGCGAACCGCTGGCCCGGCCGCGGCGCGCTCATCTGTTCCCGGGTGACCCGCCGCCCCGCCACGTCGAGGTGGCCGATGCGGAGCAGCTCGCCGATGGCCGGGCCGGCGATGCCGTGGGCGGCCAGCCGCTCCGGCAGCATCCGGTGCCCGTCCGGCTCGACCAGCCGATATCCGTACGTCTCGACCGGGTGCCGGAGCCGGCGGGCCTCCAGCATGCCGCCGCGGATCGCGATCTGCTGCCCGTCGGTGGCGATCGGTACGACGGCCAGCTCGGCGGTCTCGTAGAAACTCGACGCGTGCCGCAGCCGGGCGAAGTACTCGGCACCGCCGGCCGGAAAGTGGACCGTGACCGGGTGCGACACCCGGTCCAGGGAGAGCCGCTGAATGGTGCCGGGGAGCCCGAGACAGTGGTCGCCGTGGAAGTGTGTGACACAGATCCGGGTCAGGTCGGTGGCGGTGACCGTGCTGTGCAGCAGCTGCCGCTGGCTGCCCTCCCCCGGATCGAAGAGGATCACCTCGTCGTCCCAGCGCAGGACGTACCCGTTGTGGTTTCGGGTGCGGGTCGGCGTCTGGCTGGCCGTCCCGAGTACCACCAGTTCCCGCGTCGACATGCCGCCCTCCTGTTGCCCTGGCCGCTGCTGGGGAATGAACGACCCCCGGGGCTTCCGCGCTGACGCGCGGGCCGGCTGGACTGGGCCGGCACCCCGGGGGTCGGGTGGCTGTCATGGATTCGCCGCACCGCTGCCACACGGTCTCGACGATCTTTCCCGCCCACCCGGTGGGGTGGACGACTGTCGAGGACAGCGGCTAGCGGGCAGCCACCTCACGAGTCCGATTGCTATACAAGTCTGGACCACCTCCTTTCCCGTGTAGCGTCACGCTATCCACAGCGCTGTGCCCGGGGCAACGGATTTCGATCACAAGCGGCCGGAAGGCGGATCGAGTTCGCGGTAGCCGCCGGGTGCGGGGCCGTCCGGGTGCGGGGCCGCCCGGTTGCGGGGCCGCCCGGTTGCGGGCCGCCGGGCGTTGGGCGTGCTCAGCGGAGGTCGTTGGGCGTGCTCAGCGGAGGTCGGGCAGGCCGATCGGACCCTCACGCGGTCCGTCCTCCTGCGCGGGCTGCACGGCCAGCGACGGGAACTTCGCGAGTTCACCCGCGGGCTCCGCATCCCACTCCGGGAAGACCAGTTCGCTCTGGAGGTAGAGACAGAGCAGCTGGGTCAGGTGGCGCAGCCCGTCCAGGTGGGTGCGCTCATGGCCGTGGGTGGCGTCCACCCCGAATCCGAGCAGCGCCACCCGGGCATGCGCACCGGCCTCGACCGCCGCCGCGACATCCGAACGGTAGTTGTCGAAGACGTCCCGGACCAGGTCGACGCCGTTCTCGCGGGCGATCGCCGCCAGGTTGCGGGTCAGGTGGTAGTCGAACGGGCCCACCCCGTCGCCCATCGCCAGGGTCGCCGCGTCCTCCCGGGACTGCTGGCCGGGGGCGACCACGGCCGCGTCCACCGAGACGATCTCGGCCACATCCGGATCCAGCCCGTGGGAGGCGCCGTGGCCGATCTCCTCGGTGACCGTGATCAACAGGTGCGCGCTGACCGCCGGGGTGACCCCGGCGTCAACCAACGCCTTGCAGGCGGTCAGCACCGCCGCCACGCCCGCCTTGTCGTCCAGGTGGCGGGACTTCACGTACCCGGCGGGGGTGACCTGCGGGTTCGGCAGGAGCGCCACGAAGTCGCCCACGTCGATCCCCAGCGCCCGGAGGCCGGCGGTGTCGTACACCGGCTCGTCCACCCGGACCTCGACCAACTCCCAGCCGATGCCCTGGGAGTCCACCGCGTCGTTGTAACGGTGCCCACTGGCCTTCAACGGCAGTACCTGACCGGTGACCACCCGATCCAGGTGGTCGGTGAAGACCCGTACGTGGGCGCCCTCGGCGAAACGTGCGCTGTGCGTCCCGATCGGCTGGAGCTCCAGCCGCCCGTTCTCCTTGAGCCGCTTTACCATCCCGCCGATGACATCGGTGTGTACCACGATCGCCCGGTCGGCCCCGGTCGTCCGGGGACCCGGCAGATAGGCGCTGAGCGCGCCGCGTCGGGTCAGCGTGGACGGGATCCCGAGCGCCGCCAGCCGCTCGCCCACGTACTGCTGTACGTGGTCGGTGCGGCCGGCCGGGCTCGGGATCTCCAGTAGCTCCACCAGGACGTGGCGTAGGTAGTCGAGGTCGAGTGGGAGGGGCATGGGCTGGCTCGGGGTCATACTCCAGAGCTTGCCGCACCCGCGGGGGACCAGAGGCGTTGCGGTGCACGGGTCCCGGGGAAGAGGAGATCGACGAAGCGTTCGGCGGTCGGCTGCGGCTCGTGGTTGGCCAGGCCGGGTCGCTCGTTCGCCTCGATGAAGACGTGCTCGGGGTTCTCCGCGGCGGGTACCAACAGGTCCAGCCCGGTCACCGGAATGTCCAGTGCCCTACTCGCGGTCACGCACGCCTCGGCGATCTCCGGGTGCAGCTCCGCGGTGACGTCGTGGATCGTGCCACCGGTGTGCAGGTTGGCGGTCCGGCGGACGATCAGCAGCTCGCCCTCCGGCAGGATGTCGGTCAGGGTGTAGCCGGCCTCGGCGACCACCTCGCGGGTCATCTCGTCCAGTGGAATGCGGGACTCGCCGCCGGTTGCGGCGGCCCGACGGCGGCTCTGTCGCGTGATCAGCTCAGCGATGTCGTGCACCCCGTCACCGATGATCGACGCTGGCCGGCGCACCGCGGCCGCCACCACCTCATGATCGATCATGACGACGCGTAGATCCTCACCGGCGCGCAACTCCTCGAGCAGCACCTCCGGGCAGTACCGGGTGGCCAGCTCGACGGCCGTCCGCAGGGCTTCGGCGGTGTGTACGCCGACGGTGATTCCCTTGCCCTGCTCGCCCCGGGCCGGCTTCACGACCAACCCACCGACCTCGGCCAGGAACGCGGCGTCGGCCCCGTCCCCGGTGGCCGTCCGGCCCCGCGGTACGGAGAGCCCGGCCTGGGCGAGGATCCGCCGGGTGACCCGCTTGTCGTCACAGCGGCTCATCGCTACCGCCGAGGTCAGCTCGGAGAGCGACTCGCGGGTGAGGATCGTCCGGCCCCCGCTGGTCAGCCGCAGCTCACCCCAGGTCGGGTCGGTTACCTCCACCCGGATTCCCCGGCGCATCGCCTCGTCCGCGACGATCTGCGCGTACGGGTTGAGCTCGTCGTACCCCTCCGGCATGGCGGGGAGGAAGAGCCGCTCGTTGATCGGGTTCTTCCGCTTCACACAGAGCGCGGTGACGCGGTAGAAACCGAGCCGTTCATAGAGCCGGATCGCGCCCTCGTTCTCGGCGAGCACCGACAGGTCCACGTACGCCCGTCCCCGGTTGACCAACCGGGCCGCCAGCTCGGTGATGAGCGCCTGGCCGGTGCCGGGCGGCGCGGCGTTGAAGTCCACGGTCAGGCACCAGAGGCTGGAACCGCCGTCCGGGTCGTCGAAGACGGCGACGTGGTCCACCCCGGTGATGGTGCCGACGATCTCGCCGGTCGCGTTCTCGGCGACCAGGTGCAGGAAACTGTCGGTGGCGGCGTTGGCGACGAGCACCTCCACCGGCGCGGTCACCATGCTGTTGGCCGCGTAGATCCGATTGACGTCCTCGGCGTCCTGCGCGTCCCGCAGCGGCCGGATCCGCAGGCCGGGGATTTCCGGGGCGGCGAGCCCCTCGCCGTGCAGCGGCAGCCGGAAGGTCAGCGACGGGTCGATGAACAGCTCGTCCGGCAGCCGGGAGACGAGTACGTGCGGATCGTCCAGGTAGATGCAGATGTCCCGGGCGCCGGCCGCCTCCGAGCGCAGTACGTCGGCGACGTCGGCCTGGTCGGCGTAGGTCTGGCCGAACACCAACCGGCCCCAGCCGCAGTCGAGCACCACGCCCGCGGCGGGCGCGTCGTCGACGTGCTCCGCCGCGGGTGCGACGGCCGGGCTGGCTGAGGTGGCCGCGGCGGCAACCGGGTCGCCGCCGGGGCCGACCCGCTCGAACCGACGGCTCCGGCCCCGTACCTGATCTGCCAGTGCTACCCCGGTCGCGAGGCTTCCCGACATGGTCAACCGATTCCGTGGTTCTGGAGCCACATTTCCAGGAGTCCGAGTTGCCACAGCTTGTTTCCGTTCAACGGGGTCAGTTCGGCGTTCGGGTCGTCGAGCAGCGCGTTGACGTAGTCGGTGCGGTACAGCCCTCGCCGGCGGGCCTCCGGCGCGGAGAGCGCGTCGCGGACCCGGTCGAGGAGCTTGCCCTCCAGGTGGGTGAGGCCCGGAACCGGGAAGTAGCCCTTCGGCCGGTCGATGACCTCGTGCGGCAGGACCCGCCGGCCGATCTCCTTGAGCACGCCCTTGCCGCCCTGGGCCAGCTTCAGCTCCGGCGGGCAGGCCGCCGCGAGCTCCACGAACTCGTGGTCGAGGAACGGGACCCGGGCCTCCAGCCCGTGTGCCATGGTCATGTTGTCGACCCGCTTCACCGGGTCGTCGGTCAGCATGATCTGCGTGTCGATCCGCAGGCCGGCGTCGACCGCGGTCTGCGCCCCGGCCTGGGCCAGGTGGGCGGCGACGAACTCGCGTGCCGGGTCCCCGTCGGCCAGCCAGGCCGAGTCGAGTACGCGCGCCAGCCCGGCCGCGTCCCGGTCGAAGAACGCCCGGGCGTACGTCTCGAGCGCCTCCTCCCGTGCGACCTGCGCCAGTGGCGGGTACCAGTGGTAGCCGCCCAGGATCTCGTCCGCGCCCTGACCGGACTGGACGACCTTGACGTGTCGGGCCACCTCCTGGCTGAGCAGGTAGAACGCGACGCAGTCATGGCTGACCATCGGCTCGCTCATCGCGGCGACCGCCGCCTCCAGCGGCGGCACCAGGTCCTGCGACGGGACGCGGATCTGGTGGTGGTCAGTGTCGAAGGTCTTCGCCACCAGGTCCGAGTAGCGGAATTCGTCGCCCTCCCGGCCCCCGACCGAGTCGAAGCCGATGGAGAAGGTGGAGAGGCCGCGCTGGCCCTCCCCGGCGAGTAGGGCCACCACCAGGCTCGAGTCCAGGCCGCCGGAGAGCAGCACGCCGACCGGTACGTCGGCGACCATCCGTCGCCGTACGGCGGTGGTCAGCGAGCCCAGCAGGGCGTCCTGCCAGTCCTGGGCCGACCAGCCGGCGCGTTCGGGGTTCCGGGTGAAGGACGGATTCCAGTAGACCCGCTCGTGGCTGCGGCCGTCCGGCTCGTAGACCCGGATGGTGGCCGGGGGGAGCTTGGCCACCCCGCGCAGGATGGTGCGCGGTGGCGGCACGATGCTGTGGAAGCTCAGGTAGTGCGCCAGCGCGACCGGGTCGATCTCGGTGTTGACGCCACCGCCGGCCAGCAGCGCCGGCAGGGTGCTGGCGAAGCGGACCACGTCCGGCGACTCGGCCAGGTAGAGCGGCTTGATGCCGAGCCGGTCCCGGGCCAGCACGAGTCGGCCGGTGTCCCGCTCGGTGATGGCCACGGCGAACATGCCGACGAGGTGGTCAACGAAGTCAAGGCCCCATTCGGCGTACGCCTTGACCACCACCTCGCTGTCTCCGGAGGAGAAGAAGTGGTGCCCCTTGGCCTGCAGTTCCGTCCGTAGTTCCCGGTAGTTGTAGATGCAGCCGTTGAAGACGCCGGTCAGGCCGGCGGCGGCGTCCACGACGGGTTGGCCGCTGGCGGCCGAGAGGTCGATGATCTTAAGGCGGCGGTGTCCCAGGGCGATCGCTCCCTGTGCCCACACCCCGCTGCCGTCCGGGCCTCGGTCACTCATCGTGGCCGCCATGCGCTCCACCGCGGCCACGTCGGCCCGGGAACCGTCACGGCGAAACTCTCCCGCAAGTCCGCACATGTCAGCCCATGCTGCCAGAGGATATTGCGATTAGCCTGTTGAGACTATGACGGTCGTGTAAAAGGGTTGCTAGAATTCCCGTCCTCCACTGCACAGAGTGACGGTTCATGGGGGTGAGGGTGGCAGTTCGTGTCACGCGTGGTCACTCTGCGAGGATCTGCCGCCGTCACCCGATGTGATGATCGACCCATTTATGGAATCCGATATCCTCGGGCGGGTCGTCGGCGCGAGTGACCCACCGTGCTCGCCGCGGCTGGCGACAGAGATGGCCCAAGTTGGGCAAATTTGGCTCCTCCGCCGGGACCCGTCGCGATCCGACTGATGGAGGCTGTTGATGGGCGATGCTCCGCATTCCGGGCAAATCTTGGACATCGGGGCGGGACATTCGCTCGCTGTCCACCACGTCCCCTCCCAGGTCGGTCTGCCGGTCCTGGCGGTCGAGGAGCTGCGGCACAACAAGGGAAACGCCGCGACCTACGGGATCTGGCGCGTGCGGGGGACGGCCGGTCAAGCCGTGTTGAAGATCTACCGGCCGGGTACGCCCGGGTACACCGGCTGCTGGCCAACCGCCGCCGAGCCGACGCACTGGAACTACTGGCGGCGGGAGTCACTGGCCTATGCGGAAGGCGTGCCCTCGACTGTCTACGCCGAGGCCGGCATCAGCGGGCCGGAGTTGCTGGAGACCAGCGTACGCGCCGACGGCCTGGTCGAACTCTGGCTGGACCACGTCTGGGGCACCGGTGGTTTCGAATGGTCGCCCAGCCGTATCGCCCGGTTCGCCTACGAACTCGGCGCCGGGCAGGCGCGGTGGACCGGGCGGGTGCCGGACCTACCCTGGCTCTCGCGCGGTTGGCTGCGGCAGTACCTCACCGATGGGCCGCCGCTGTCGGTGGACATCGAGGACGCCGACTGGGGCCACCCGGGCGTCGCGTTCTGGCCCGATCCAGTGCGGCAGAGCCTGCGTCGGCTGTGGGCCGAGCGCAACCGGACGCTCGCGGTCGCACAGGGCGTTGAGCGTACGTTGTGCCACCTCGATGTCTGGCCCGCCAACCTCATCGACGTGGACGGCAGATCGGTGCTGATCGACTGGGCGTTCACCGGAGAGGGCGCGGTCGGCGAGGACATCTCCAACCTCATCCTGGACAGCTTCACGGACGGCCTGATGGATCCGGACCTACTATCGGAGATCGCGGAGGGCTGTATCGACGGCTACCTCAAGGGCTTATGGGACGGTGGCTGGTCCGGCTCCGAGGACGCGGTTCGCGTCGCGGTCGGCGCGTGTGGCGCCGCGAAGTTCAGCTGGTTTGGTCCCGCCGTGCTCGGCCGGGTGGTCAGCAACGACGTCGGGTCGTCGAACTACAGCCAGGACGAGGCCGCCGAGCTGGTGGTCAAGCGGGTGGCGGGTATGGTCACGCTCATCGCCGACTGGGCACATATCGCCGGATCAAGCTAGAACCTGGTACTGCGGGTACCTGGTGGTCGCGGTCGCTGGTCCAGCTCCACGCTAGGCGGGCTGCTCCGGCTCCAGGAACTCCAGCCGGTTGCCCAGCGGGTCATGGGCGTAGAACCGACGGTGCCCGGGGAAGTTGTCGTCCCAGTCGACCTCGGTCCCATGCTCGCTGAGGTGCTTGGCCAAGGCGTCGATGTCATTCACCAGGATTCCCGGGTGGGCCTTGCGGGCGGGCCGGAAATCCAGCTCCACGCCGAGGTGGATCTCGAGCCCGCCGGAGCGGAACCAGCAACCACCGCGCGCGGCGAGGACGGGCGGCTTGGCTATCTCGGCCATGCCCAGCACACCGCCGTAGAATTCTCGCGCGGTCGGCTCCGACTCCGGCGGGATGGCCAACTGCGTGTGGTGCAGCCCGTTCAACCGGTAGCCCTGCTGCCGCTGGTCGCGCACCGACGTACCCCCCACCTGGTCGTGACAACGCGCCTAAACGTATCGGCCGGCCGCCGTTCGCGCTGCCCGGGAAGGGTCTACCTGGTCAGTCTCGGTGTGCCGGTTGATCGGAAGGGGCGCAGAAGCTGAGCCCGGTGGGGCCGTGGTTGCAGTAGCCGCCGGGATTCTTGGTCGGCGCGAGGTACTGCTGGTGATGCCCCTCAGCCAGATAATATTCGCCGAGGGGGCTGATCTCCGTGGTGATCTCGCCCTTGTCGGCGCGGGCCACGACCGGTGCGAACGCGTCGCGGGACGCCAGCGCGGTGGTCAGCTGCTCGTCGGTGGTCGTGTAGATCGCCGACCGGTACTGGGTGCCCATGTCGTTGCCCTGCCGCATGCCCTGGGTCGGGTCGTGGTTCTCCCAGAAGACCTTCAACAGGTCCTCGTATGTGATCTTCGTCGGGTCGTAGTTGACCTGGACGACCTCGGCGTGCCCGGTCCGGCCGGAGCAGACCTCGTCGTACGACGGGTTCGGCGTGTAGCCGCCCGCGTAGCCCGCCGAGGTGGTGAGCACGCCGGGCAGCGTCCAGAACAGCCGCTCGGCGCCCCAGAAACAACCCATCCCGAATACGGCGATCTCGGTTCCCTCGGGGAACGGACCCGTCAGCGGGGTGCCCAACACCTCGTGCGGGTCGGTGACCGGTGTCGCGACCGGGCGGCCGGGCAGGGCCTCCTCCGGGGTGATCAGCTGGGCCTTCGTACGGCGCAGGAACACGATGGGACTCCTCTCATACCCTTCCCCGGCTGCAACGCCGGCCGGCCCGGTTTCCTTACCCGCGCCAACGGCTTCCTTGCCCGCGATGGCGGCTCCCAACCCGCGCACGGCTTCCTTACCCGCGCCACGGCTTCCTTACCCGCGCCGAGGGCTGCCCTACCCCGCGATGGTGGCGCTCAGGCGGAACCGGGCAGCGCCGCGCGGATCCGGTCGGCGTGGTCGGCCGCCTCGGCGTCATCCCGGTAGCGGGCGCGGGGCCAGAAGAAGCCGCGCAGCCCGTCGCCCCTCGTCCGCGGCACCACATGGGTGTGCAGGTGCGGAACCGATTGCGACACCTTGTTGTTCATCGCCACGAACGTGCCGCCCGCACCCAGTCCGGCCTCCACCGCGACGGCGAGTCGGCGGACCAACCCGAAGTAGCCCGGCAGCGCCGGAGCCGGCAGGTCCGCCAGCGTGACCAGGTGGGGACGCGGCACCACGAGCAGGTGGCCCTTGAACACCGGCCGGGTGTCCAGGAAGGCCACCCCACCGGGCTCGTCCACAACCCGGAACGCCGGCACCTCGCCCGCCACGATCTCGCAGAACACGCATCCGCTCATCCCTCGGCAGGGTAGCCCAGACCGGGCCCGACTAACGTTCCGGTCATGAGTAACGGCTTCGAGACGCTCGCCATCCACGCCGGTCAGGCCCCGGAGGCCCGCACCGGTGCGGTGATCCCCCCGATTTACCAGACCAGCACGTACGCGCAGGACGCCGTCGGCGCGCCGCGCCAGGGCTACGAGTACAGCCGCTCCGGCAACCCGACCCGGGACGCCCTGCAGGAGTGCCTGGCCGCGTTGGAAGGCGGCGCCGTCGGTCTCGCCTTCGCCAGTGGCCTCGCCGCCGAGGACACGCTGCTGCGGGCGGTCTGCGCCCCCGGTGACCACGTGGTCATCCCGGACGACGCCTACGGCGGCACCTACCGGCTCTTCGCCCGGGTCACCGAGCGCTGGGGCCTGTCCTACACCCCGGCCCGGGTCTCCGACCCCGACGCGGTACGGGCCGCGATCCGGCCGGGCCAGACGAAGATCGTCTGGGTGGAGACCCCCACCAACCCGTTGCTCGGCATCGCCGACATCGCCGCCCTCGCGGCGATCGCCCACGAGGCGGGGGCGTTGCTCGTGGTGGACAACACCTTCGCCTCCCCGTACCTGCAGCAGCCGATCACGTTCGGCGCCGACGTCGTGGTGCACTCGACCACCAAGTACATCGGTGGACACTCCGACGTGGTCGGTGGGGCGCTGGTCGTTGCCGACCCCGAGCTCGGTGCCGAGCTGGGCTATCACCAGAACGCGATGGGTGCGATCAACGGGCCGTTCGACGCCTGGCTCACGCTGCGCGGGATCAAGACCCTCGGCGTACGCATGGATCGGCACTGCGACAACGCCGAGCGGATCGCCACCTTCTTGGACGGGCACCCGTCGGTCGCCTCGGTCAGCTACCCAGGCCTGCCCACCCACCCCGGGTACGAGGTGGCCGTGAAGCAGATGCGGCGCTTCGGCGGGATGGTCTCCTTCCGCGCGGTCGGCGGCGAGGAGCGGGCCGTAGAGATCTGTAACCGGGCAAAGCTGTTCGTGCTCGCCGAATCTCTCGGCGGGGTGGAGTCCCTGATCGAGCATCCGGGTCGGATGACCCACGCCGGTGCGGCCGGCTCGCCGCTTGAAGTTCCCGGCGATCTCGTGCGACTGTCTGTCGGCATTGAGACGATAGACGACCTGCTGGCTGATCTGGAGCAGGCGCTGGGCTGATCGCAGGGGCTGGGGGAGGGTGGCCGTGCAGGACATCGCACCGACCTGGGTGGGGGCGACTGCCAAGCAGATCGCCCGCGGCGTGCGCCGCGGTGACATCTCCGCCACCCAGGTCGTCGCCGACCATCTCGACCACCTCGCCCGGGTCGACCCCGACCTGGCCGCGTTCCGGCGGGTACGCGCCGGTGCGGCGGTCACCGAGGCGGAGAAGGTCGACGAGCTGGAGGACCTGGCTGACCTTCCGCTGGCCGGGGTGCCGGTGGCGGTCAAGGAGAACACCGCCGTCGCCGGACTGCCCACCTGGAACGGTTCGGTCGCCGCGCAGACCCCGGTGGCGGAGGCCGACCACGAGGTGGTCCGGCGGCTGCGCGGTGCGGGCGCGGTGATTCTCGGCGTCACCCGGATGCCGGAGCTGGGCCTGTGGGGGGTGACCGACGACTCGACCGCGGTGACCCGAAACCCGTGGGACCGTGGCCGTACCCCCGGCGGCTCGTCCGGGGGATCGGCCGCGGCGGTGGCCGCGGGGCTGGTGCCGATCGCCCACGGCAACGACGGGCTCGGGTCGATCCGGATTCCGGCGGCCTGCTGCGGTCTGGTCGGCCTCAAGCCCGGGCGCGGGGTGGTGCCCTGCCAACTCGGCGCGGACGACTGGTTCGGCCTCACCGAGCACGGGATGCTGACCACCACCGTCGCCGACGCGGCGGTCGGCTTTCAGACGCTCGCCGGCCGGCGGCAGGAGAAGCTTGTCCCGCCGGCCCGGCTCCGGGTCGGCGTGTCCCTGCGCGCCCCGGTGCGGGGCATCTCGCCGGACGCGTCGAACCGGGACGCGGTCGCCGCCGCCGGCCGGCTGCTCGCCGCCGCCGGGCACGACACCGTGCCCGCCGACCCGAGCTACTCGACGGCGCTCGGCCTGCAGGGCCTCGCCACCTGGTTCGCCGCGGCTGCCGCGGATGTCCAGGCCGCCGGCCTGGACCGGCGGAGTCTGCAGAAGCGCAACCGCCGGCACGTCCGGCTCGGGGAGTGGGTGCAGCGCCGGGGGTACGTCCGCCCGGCCGACCGGGCGGACTGGCGGGAACGCTCGATCGGGCTCTTCACCGACCACTCGATCGACCTGCTGCTCACCCCGGCCCTGGCCAGCATCCCCCCGGCGGCGATCAGCTGGTCGGCTCGCTCCTGGCCGGCGAACGTGCTGGCCAACCTTCGGTACGCCCCGTACACCGCGCCGTGGAACGTCGCCGGACTGCCCGCGCTGGTGGTGCCGGTGGGGCGTCGCCCGGACGGGCTGCCGGTGGCGGTCCAGCTGGTCGGTCCGCCCGGGTCCGAGCTCCTGCTGCTCGGTGTGGCCGGTCAGTTCGAGATGCAGGCCCCCTGGGCCCGCCACGCCACTGGCTATCCACGGGGCGGGACGCCCTCGCCGGCTGCCGGTTGAGGCGTCCCGGCACTGGAGGACGACAGCGGGAAGTGAGGGCGGTGGCCAGGCCCGGCGCTGGTCGGGGCGGGTGGCACGATCAGGGCATGACGAAATTGGTCGGCCTGGACGACGTACGGGCCGCGCGGGAGCTACTCGCCGGTGTCGTTCGTACCACCCCGTTGGAACCGTCCCGTCCCCTCAGCGCGGCGCTCGGCGGGCCGGTGTGGCTCAAGTGCGAGCACCTCCAGCGAGCTGGTTCGTACAAGGTGCGGGGGGCCATCGTGCGGATCTCCCGGCTGTCGGCGGCGGAGCGCGCCAACGGTGTGGTCGCGGCCAGTGCCGGCAACCACGCCCAGGGTGTGGCGCTCGCTGCCGGCCTGGTCGGCACGGACGCCACCGTGTTCATGCCGGTGAACGCACCGTTGCCGAAGGTGGAGGCCACCAAGGGGTACGGCGCGCAGGTCGAACTCGCCGGCAACACGGTTGACGAGACGTTGGTGGCCGCGCAGACCTACGCCGAGCGCACCGGGGCAACGCTGATCCACCCGTTCGACCACCGCGATGTGATCGCCGGGCAGGGCACGGTGGCGCTGGAGATCCTCGAACAGTGCCCGGAGGTCCGCACGATCGTCACCGGGGTGGGGGGCGGCGGGCTGGTCTCCGGCATCGGGGTCGCGGTTAGGGCGCTGCGTCCAGACGTGCGGGTCGTCGGGGTACAGGCGGCCAGCGCCGCCGCCTTCCCGCCCTCGCTGGCCGCCGGTGAGCCGGTACGGCTGCCGTCGTTCGGCACCATCGCGGACGGAATCGCCGTGGGCCGCCCCGGTGAGCTGACCTTCCAGCACGTCCGCGCGTTGGTCGACGAGGTCGTGACCGTGCGCGAGGAGGACATCTCCCGGGCGTTGCTGATGTTGTTGGAGCGGGGCAAGCAGGTGGTCGAGCCGGCCGGTGCGGTGGGGGCGGCGGCGCTGCTGGCCGGCGTGGTTGACGTCGAGGCGCCGGTGGTGACGGTGCTCTCCGGTGGCAACATCGATCCGCTTCTGATGCTGCGGGTGATCGAGCACGGGCTCGCGGCGGCCGGGCGCTATCTGCGGGTCACCGTCCGCTGCTCGGATCGACCGGGCCAGCTCGCCCTGTTGCTCAATGAGATCGCCGAGCAGCGGGCGAACGTCGTGGACGTCGAGCACCAGCGGGCCAACCCGCACCTGCGACTCGGCGAGGTCGAGGTGGCGCTGTCGGTGGAGACCCGCGGCACCGAACATTCGGACACGCTGATCAGCGTGCTGCGGGCGAGTGGCTACCAGGTGGTCTTCGCCGGCGAGGCGTGAGGCCGCCCAGCCCGAGCTCCGCCGGAGCCCGAAATCCCGACGTGCCGGTGGCCCCGGGCCACCGGCACGTCGAAACGGGTGGTTCAGCCGCTGCCCTCAGCTGCCGAAGGGTTCGAAGGCAACCACGGTCACCTTGATATCCGCGCCGCTGGGTGCGGTGTAGGTGCAGGTCTGGCCCGGGCGGCAGCCCAGGATCGCCTGCCCGATGGCGGACTCGGGGCTGTAGACCGTCAGCTCGGTGGTCGACGAGATCTCGCGGGAACCGAGCAGGAAACGCTCGGTGTCATCCTTGTCATCATCGAAGTAGATCGTTACTACCATGCCCGGCGCGACCGTGTCGGCAGTCGGTGCCTCGCCCACCTGAGCGGTGCGGAGCAGCTCCTTCAGGTAGACGATCCGTCCCTCGGCCTTGCCCTGTTCCTCGCGGGCGGCGTGGTAGCCGCCGTTCTCCCGCAGGTCACCCTCCTCACGCCGGGCGTTGATCTCGGCGGCGATGACCGGCCGATTGGCGATCAACGCGTCGAGCTCCGCCTGGAGGCGGTCGTGCGCCTCCTGGGACAGCCAGGTGGCGGGCGCCTCGTTGCCAGTGGACACAGGCGATCTCCTCAGTCGTGCTGGCGGCAGGTGAAATTCCAAGTTACCAGTGCCCGCCGACGTCGTCGGCCCGACGATCAACGTCCAACCCCTCGCACGCCGCCCCGCCGTGGCCGTCAGCGCAGGTCAGGCCGGGCGACGACAGCGAAGTACCTCGCCGATGAAAGGGCGTCCCTCGGTCACCAGGCGGTGCTGAGCGCGTACCTCCCGCTCGTCGGGCCGGGCGGTCACCGTGACCTGCTCCCGGGCCACCTGGGCGCCGTCCCGGTCCCGGGCCCGCAACACGCAGACCGCCGACCCGCCCGGGGGTACGGTGACCCGGAAGTCGATCAGCACCTGGGAGTCGGTGATCTCGGTATAGGTGATCACGGTCGCGTCGTACTCCAGCCCGCCGTACTGCTGGTAGAGCCGGACCACGATCGTGCCGAGGGCCGCCACCAGGGCGAGCCCCACCAGCGCGGTCAGCACCGGGCGGCGCCGACGGCGTTCCCGCCGCCGCCCGTACCGGCCGGGTGGGAACACCGGCGCGCCGGCTGAATGTGTGGCGTGCGTCTCGCTCACCCGCGGGCCTCTCCTGGCATCGTTGTCGGGGCCATCAGCAAGAATGGTTTGGTAAGAGTGGCAGGTTCATTCTCCCAGCCGTCCGGCACGTCACGCATCATGGACAGGTCCGGCACCGTGGGAGCTCCAGCAGCGCCGTAAGCATCGCAGGTCAGCGCCGGTGGAGTGCCCAGGGGTGCGGGTGTTCGCGGTGTGCGGCACGACGGCGGGGAAGGTTCCGTAGCCGAGCGGCCTGGGCGGGACCGCCGGGGCAGAGATGAGGAGCGCCTACCTTGGCAGAGCGACTGCGACTCATGGCCGTCCACGCACACCCGGACGACGAGTCGAGTAAGGGTGCCGCGACCACCGCGAAGTACGTGGCCGAGGGGGTGGACGTCCTGGTCGTGACGTGCACCGGCGGCGAGCGGGGAAGCGTGCTCAATCCCAAGATGGACCGGCCCGACGTCTGGGCCAACATCGCTGACATCCGCCGTGCCGAGATGGACGCCGCACGGGCCATTCTCGGTATCGAGCAGGCCTGGCTCGGCTTCGTGGACTCGGGGCTGCCGGAGGGGGACCCGCTGCCACCGTTGCCGGAGGGCTGCTTCGCCCTGCAGGACGTGGCCGAGGCCGCCGGCCCGCTGGTGCGCCTGATGCGGGAGTTCCGTCCGCACGTCGTCACCACCTACGACGAGGAGGGCGGTTACCCCCACCCCGACCACATCATGACCCACAAGATCAGCGTTGCGGCCTTCGACGCCGCCGGTGACGCCGAGCGTTACCCCGAGCTCGGCGAGCCCTGGCAGCCGCTCAAGCTCTACTACGACATCGTTTTCTCCAAGGGCAAGATCCTGGTGCTGCACGAGGCGCTGCTCGCCGCCGGCTTCGAGTCGCCGTACGAGGAGTGGCTCACACGTTGGGAGGGCCGGACAGACAAGGGCCCCAGAATCACCACCCGGGTCGGGTGCGCCGAGTACTTCCCGGTCCGCGACGACGCGTTGCGCGCCCACGCCACCCAGATCGACCCGGACGGATTCTGGTTCCAGGTGCCGATGGAGGTGCAACAGCGCGCCTGGCCCACGGAGGACTTCCAACTCGTCCGGTCCCTGGTCGACAGCCCCCTGCCCGAGTCGGACCTGTTCGCTGGCATCGCCGAGCCCGGCGCACCCCGATGAGGGGGTCCATCGGCCCCGCCCCGGGGGCGGGCTAGGCTGGTCACCACTCGCGCAACGGAGGACGCCATGCTTACCGCCGCTGAGGTGCTCGCCCAAAACAACTTCGGGAACACCCGCACGGGCGGGCTGGCCGGCCCGATGGGCCTGTTCCTGATCCTCGTGCTGGCGACCGCCACCGTTCTGCTGATCCGCAACATGAACGCCCGACTGCGCCGACTGCCCGACCAGTTTCCGTCCGCCTCCGACTCCGTTGCGGCTGGCTCCGTTGCGTCCGGCGCTGGTCCGGCTGCGGCAGCCAGTGCGGCGACCGGTGGCGCCCCGGCGCCGGATTCATCGATGAAATCCGGCACCGGGCCCCAGCAGCCCTGAACGGGCCCTGGCCGCATGATTCACGACTATCGGCACCCCAGCCCCCTGTTGCGGTAACCGGTATTGGCCTAGCCTTCCCGCCGGGGACGGAAAGTTTCGTCGGCCTGGGCAGGAGGGGGCGCCGATGACCAGCGCAGCTGAGGCTGCCCGTCGTACTGTCGGAGAGCTCGGGGCCGGAGCGGGGTGGTGAACACCGCGCTGCCCGGCCAGTCGCGGGCAGGTCCCTCCGGCCGGTCACAGCGGGCCCGTGCGCTCACGGCGGCGGTGCTGGTGACGGCCTTGGTGGCAGCCGTGGCAGCGGTCACCGCGCCGAGCGGTCTGCCCAGCGACGACCCGCTCGGCGGCCCCGCACGCTTCGGGTTCGCGGTCACGGTGTTCGCATTCGCGCAGCTCGCCCAACTCCAGTTCCGGGCTGCGGCGGGAGCGGTCAGCCTCACCTGGGGCGAGGCCGCGCTCGTCATCTGCCTCCACCAGGTGCCCGCCGGCTGGATTCCGGCGGCCACCCTGCTCGGCGCCGGTCTGGCCTGGTCGGGGATGTCGTTACTCGGTACCCGTCGGCGGCCGGTGGAGATCGCCCGGATCGCATCGTCGCTGACCGTGGCGACGGCGTTGGCCGGGTTCGTCACCACCCTGCTGGGGCGGCCGCTGCTGGCGACACCGACCCCACCGCTTGCGTTCGCGATGCTCGCGGGTGCGGTCACCTACCTGCTCGTCTGTGTCGGGCTGGATGCGGTCACCCTCCACCTGCACCACGGCGTCCCAACGGGTGCCCTGCTGGGGGAGGCGCTGCGCGGCAAACTGCTGATGTTCGTCGGGAACGTGGTGGTGGGCCTGGTCGTGGTGGCCCTCATCGAGGTCGACCCACGTTGGTTGTTGATCCTCCCGCTGCCGCTCTGGCTGCTCCAGCAGACCTACCGCCACCAGCTCCGTGTCGACCGGGATCGACGTGCCTGGCGGGCCTTCGCCGAGGCGACCGCCGCGCTCGATCACCGCGACGAGCGGGGGAACGCGACGGCGGCGGCGAGTGACGCGCTGACCGGCCTGGCCAACCGGACGGCCATGCTCAGCAAGGGAGACCAGGTGCTGCAGCGGCTGGCCCGGGACCGGCCGGTGGCGTTGCTGCTGCTGGACATCAACCGGTTCAAGGAGGTCAACGACACGCTCGGGCACGCCGCCGGTGACCAGCTACTCCGGCTGACCGCCGACCGGCTGGGCGGGCTGGCCCGCGGCGGGGACCTGCTGGGCCGGCTCGGCGGCGACGAGTTCGCCCTCCTGTTGACCTCGGTGCCGGTGCCCGGCGACAGCGCCGCCCCGATGGCGTACACGCTGCGCCAGGCCCGGGAGATCACCGAACGGCTCGCCGCCCCCACCGAGGTGGCGGGGGTCCGAATGTCCGTGGAGGCCGCCGTCGGGGTGGTGGTCGCCGGCGCCGGCACCGCCGACATGGCGGAGCTGCTGCGCCGGGCGGACATCGCGATGTACCAGGCGAAGGAGGGCAGCGGCTGCGTCGCCGCGTACGACTCCGCGCGGGACGCCACCAGCACCGACCGGCTCGCGCTCCTGGCCGAGCTGCGCGAGGCGTTGGCCGCCGACGACCAGCTGGTGCTGGTCCTGCAACCGGCGGTGGACCTGGCCACCGGGGCGCCGACCGGGGTGGAGGCACTGATCCGCTGGCGGCACCCCCGACGCGGCTGGCTCAACCCGCACGAGTTCATCCGTCCGGTGGAGAACAGCGAGCAGCTGGGCACCTTCACCCGGTACGTGCTGGACAAGGCGCTCGGCGTGGCGGCGCAGTGGGCCCGGGACGGGCTGGACCTGCCGATCTCGGTGAATCTCTCCGCCCGTAGCCTGCTCGACCCGCGGCTGCCGACCGAGATCGCGGATGCGCTGCGCCGCCACCGGGTGCCGGCGCGGCGGCTCGTCCTGGAGATCACCGAGACGGTGGTGATGAGCAAGCTGGAGGTGATCGACGAGGTGCTCGGCGCGCTGCGCACGATGGGCGTGCAGTTGGCCGTGGACGACTTCGGCACCGGGTTCTCGTCGTTGACCTTCCTCACCCGGGTCGCCGTGGACGAGTTGAAGGTGGACCGTTCCTTCGTGCTCCGGATGGCCGACTCGCCGGAGGCGGCGGCGATCGTGCGCACCACGGTGGGGCTTGGCCAGCAGTTGGGGCTACGGGTGGTTGCCGAGGGGGTGGAGACCGCCGAGCAGCGCAGCGCGCTGGCCGAACTCGGCTGCACGGCCGCCCAGGGCTACCACTTCTTCAAGCCCATGCCGGCCGACAAGATCGGTGCGGTTCTCGGTGCTCTGGCCAACGGGGCGCGCTCCCGGTTGTTCCCCTCCGGGCCGACGGCGCCTCCTGACCGTCCGCGCCGATAGGGTCGTCCCGTGAACCGACTCGCCGACGCCACCAGCCCGTACCTGCTCCAGCACAAGGACAACCCGGTCGACTGGTGGCCGTGGTGTGCGGAGGCGTTCGCCGAGGCCCGCCGGCGAGACGTCCCGATCATGATTTCGGTCGGCTATGCCGCCTGTCACTGGTGTCACGTCATGGCGCACGAGTCCTTCGCGGACGAGCAGGTGGCCGCGCTGCTGAACGAGGGCTTCGTGGCGATCAAAGTAGACCGCGAGGAGCGTCCGGACGTCGACGCCGTCTACATGACCGCGACCCAGGCCATGACCGGGCAGGGTGGCTGGCCCATGACGGTCTTCGCCGCCCCGGACGGAACCCCGTTCTTCTGCGGCACCTACTTCCCGAAGCCCAACTTTCTCCGGCTGCTCCAGTCGGTCACCACCGCCTGGCGGGACCAGCGCAGCGCCGTGCTCCAGCAGGGTGCCGCGGTCGTCGAGGCGATTGGCGGTGCCCAGGCGGTCGGGGGCCCGGCCGCCCCGCTCACCGCCGACCTGCTCGACGCCGCCGCCGACCGGCTCGGTGCGGAGTACGACGAGACGAACGGTGGGTTCGGCGGGGCGCCGAAGTTCCCGCCGCACCTGAGCCTGCTCTTCCTGCTGCGGCAGTACCAGCGCACCGGCGACCAACGGACCCTGGAGCTCGTCCGACACACCGCGGAGGCGATGGCCAGGGGCGGCCTGTACGACCAACTCGCCGGGGGTTTCGCCCGCTACTGCGTGGACGGGCAGTGGTTGGTGCCGCACTTCGAGAAGATGCTCTATGACAACGCCCTGCTGCTGCGGGTCTACACCCACCTGTGGCGGCTGACCGGTGACCCGATGGCCCGCCGCATCGCCCGGGACACGGCCCGTTTCCTCGCCGACGAGCTGCACCGCCCGGGTGAGGGGTTCGCCTCCGCGCTGGACGCCGATGCCGCCGGGGTGGAGGGGCTGACCTACGTCTGGACCCCCGCCCAGCTCGTCGCGGCCCTCGGCGAGGCGGACGGCCGGTGGGCCGCCGACCTGTTCGGGGTCACCGAGCAGGGCTCGTTCACCCCCCACGCTGCCGCGCCGGCCGGGTCAGCCGGAACCGGGGCGGAAGCCGCCGAGCAGTCGGCCAGCGTGCTCCGGCTGGCCCGGGACGTTGACGACGCGGCGCCGGAGGTGCAGTCCCGCTGGCAGGAGATCGCGCACCGGTTGCTGATGGTCCGCGACACCCGCCCGCAGCCGGCCCGCGACGACAAGGTGGTAGCCGCCTGGAATGGACTCGCGATCACCGCGATCGCCGAGTTCCAGCAGGTCGTAGCCAGCTTTGCGGAGGACGCTCCGGGGCCGGACGCCAACCTGATGGAGGGCGTGACCATCGTCGCCGACGGGGCCATGCGGGACGCGGCCGAGCACCTGGCACAAGTGCACCTGGTGGCCGGGCGGCTGCGCCGCACCTCACGGGACGGCCGGGTCGGGGAGGCCGCCGGCGTCCTGGAGGACTACGGCTGCGTGGCCGAGGCGTTCTGCGCGATGCACCAGCTGACCGGCGAGGGACGGTGGCTGACCCTGGCGGGGCAGCTCCTCGACGTGGCGCTGGAGCGGTTCGCCGCACCGCAGGGCAGCTTCTACGACACCGCTGATGACGCGGAGCGTCTGGTCAGCCGGCCCGCGGACCCCACCGACAACGCCACCCCGTCCGGCCGGTCGGCGATCGTCGCCGCCCTGGTCACGTACGCGGCGTTGACCGGCGAGACCCGCTATCGGGAGGCGGCGGAGGCGGCGCTGGCCACCGTGGCGCCGATCGTCGCCGCGCACGCCCGCTTCACCGGGTACGCGGCCGCCGCCGGTGCGGCGCTGCTCGCCGGCCCGTACGAGATCGCGGTGGTGACCCCCGATCCGGTCGGTGAGCCGTTGGTGCATGCGGCGCACCGGTACGCCCCACCGGGTGCGGTGGTGGTGGCGGGGCGGCCGGACCAGCCCGGGGTGCCGCTGCTCGCCGGTCGGCAGCTGGTTGACGGGCAGGCCACCGCGTACATCTGTCGGGGCTTTGTCTGTGACCGGCCGGTAACCAGGGTGGACGAGCTGGTGGCGCAGCTGACGGGCCGGTAGGCGGCCGGTCGGCCCGGATCACCGGCCGGTGGCGACTGGGCGGGCCGGGTAGCGACTGGGCGGGCCGGGTAGCGACTGGGCGGGCCGGTAGGCGGGTGGCGGGGCCGGGTGGCGGGCTGGCTCCGCTGGCCGGATACGCTGACCTGGCTATGGACTCCCACACCGGTCTGCCCGTTGTCGGCATGGTGGGTGGCGGCCAATTGGCCCGGATGACCCATCAGGCCGCGATCGCCCTCGGCCAGTCGCTGCGCCTGCTCGCGCTCGCTCCCGACGATGGCGCCGCCCTGGTGGCCGCCGACGTGCAGTACGGCGAGCACACTGATCTCGCGGCGCTGCGTACCTTCGCCAAGGGCTGCGACGTGGTCACCTTTGACCACGAGCATGTTCCCACCGAGCACATCGAGGCCCTCGCCGGCGAGGGCGTCAAGCTCTTTCCGCCGGCCGAGGCGCTGGTGCACGCCCAGGACAAGCGGGTCATGCGGGAACGTCTCGCGGCGCTGGGTCTGCCGAACCCGGCCTGGCGGCCGGTCGAGACCCCGGCCGGGCTCGAATCCTTCGGTGCCGCCGTGGGCTGGCCGGTGGTGCTCAAGGCGGCCCGGGGCGGCTATGACGGCCGGGGCGTGTGGCTGGTTGAGGACGGCGCTGAGGCGGCCGAACTGTCGGCCACGCTGTTGGCCACCGGGATGCGCCTGATCGCGGAGGAGCGGGTGGCGCTGCGCCGGGAGCTGGCGGTGCAGGTGGCCCGTTCCCCGTTCGGGCAGGTCGCCGCCTACCCGGTGGTCGAGACCGTGCAGCGGGACGGGATCTGCGTCGAGGTCCTGGCCCCCGCGCCGGAGCTGCCGGAGGAGCTGGCGGTCGGTGCGCAGCAGCTCGCCATCGACCTCGCCACCGAGCTGGGTGTGGTGGGTCTGCTGGCCGTCGAGTTGTTCGAGGTGACCGACCCGGCCGAGCCGACGGGCAGCCGCCTCGTGGTCAACGAGCTGGCGATGCGGCCGCACAACTCCGGGCACTGGACCATCGAGGGGGCCCGGACCTCGCAGTTCGAGCAGCATCTGCGGGCGGTGCTCGACTACCCGATGGGGGACACCTCGTTGGCCGCGCCGGTGGTGGTGATGGCGAACGTGCTGGGCGGTGAGCCGGGCGGTATCTCCATCGACGAGCGCCTGCACCATCTCTTCGCCGCCGAGCCCGGCGCGAAGGTGCACCTGTACGGCAAGCAGGTGCGCCCAGGTCGCAAGATCGGCCATGTCACCGTACTCGGCGACAACCTGGACGAGGTACGCAGCCGGGCGGCGCGGGCGGCCCGTTGGCTGCGGGAGGGGCACGGATGAGCACGGTCGGGCTGATCATGGGCAGCGATTCGGACTGGCCGACGATGCGGGCCGCCGCCGAGACACTGGACGAGTTCGGGGTCGGGTACGAGGTCGAGGTGGTCTCGGCACACCGGACGCCGGTTCGCATGATCGAGTACGGCCGGGACGCCGCTGACCGTGGCGTAAAGGTGATCATCGCCGGGGCGGGGGGTGCGGCACACCTGCCGGGCATGGTCGCCTCGGTCACCCCACTGCCGGTGATCGGCGTGCCGGTGCCCCTGAAGTACCTGGACGGAATGGATTCGCTGCTCTCCATCGTGCAGATGCCGGCCGGCGTGCCGGTGGCCACCGTCTCGATCGGCAACGCCCGCAACGCCGGCCTGCTCGCGGTCCGGATCCTCGGCGTCGAGGACCGGGCGCTGCTCGATCGGATGGCGGCGTACCAATCCGAGCTGGAGCAGGTGGTCGCGGAGAAGAACGCGGCCCTGCGCGCCTCGCTGAGCTGACCCCTGGCGTGGTCGCCGCAGCCGGCTAGCGCATGCCGCGCAGGGCGGCCTGGAGACGTTCCTGGGCCCGACGGCGACGCTCGTTGCTGGCCCCGAGGACCAGCAGGAGGAGGCCGACGGGGATCAGCAGCAGCCACGGCCCGAGACTGAACAGCGCGTGGATCGCCGTGATCGCGGTGGCCGTGGCCCCCACGATCACTGGCGCCTGCTGCTGCCGCAGCGAGCCGAAGACCAGCACCGCCGCCGCCCCGAGTAGCAGCAGCACCTGGCGCAGCATGCTGCTCTCGGTGACCAGCACGATCGCCACGGTCGGAGCGAAGGCGGTCACCAGCGCTGGCCCGTACGCCACCCAGCTGCTGACCTCGGCGCGTTGGCGCAGCTCCAGTACGCCGACGAGCAGGGCCAGCACCGCGAACGGCAGGGTGTAGGCCTCGGGCAGGGCCACGTCCGCCACCCACATCAGAATCCACCACGCGGTGATCTCGCAGCTCACCACCGCCCAGAAGAGGATTCGCCGCTCGCTGTCGCGCCGGCCCGGTCGGGCCGCCGCCACTCCGAGGATGGCGCCCGCGGCGGCGAGCAGGGCCGCGATGTGCCGGGGTGAGTCGTAGGCCAGCGCCAGGGCGATCAGCGCGGCGGCGAAGCCACTCCACTCCACCGTGGCCGCCTCCCGCCCCGCCTCCGGGCGACGCAGGCGCGGCAGGGTGGCCGCGAAGACCTGGAGGGCCGCCCCGACGGCCAGGACGCCGAACGCCGACCAGCGTGCGCTCAGACCGGCGACCAGACCGGTGGTGAGTACGAAGAGCTGCGCCATCAGGGCGGCGAACAGCCAGCCCAGGATGCGGGCGTGCCCGGTCGCACCGAAGAGCGCCGCCACCGTACCGACGCCCACCGCGCCGCCGAGCGTGACCAGGGTCAGGTTCTCGGTGGCCAGGCTGCCGGCCAGCCCCGCGCCGCCGGCGGTGAGACCGATGCCGAAGACGAGTATCCGGGCCAGCCGGAGCGAGCGGGCCCGCTCCACCAGGGCGGGCGGCGGCGTGAGCGCAAGCCCGAGCATGGCCAGGGTGAACACGGTGAGCCCGGCGAGCGTGCTCGCCGGCCAGGCGAGATTCAGCGCCACCGGCGTGATCAGCAGGGTCACCGCCGCACCCGGCAGGATGACCGGCACCGCCCGACTGCGCCGGCCGCCACTGAAAGCGACCGCAGCCAGCGCGGCGGCGGCGGTCAGCAGCAGCGCGGTGAGCACGTGTGTCGGGTCCGCCGCCGCGGGTGCGGGCAGGAGTAGCTCCGGCGGCGGGCCCTGCCAGGTGCGGCTGAGCGTCCGGTGTGGCTCGACCAGCGCCACGTGCAGCGCCGGTGCGAGCGAGACCAGGGCCAGCACCGTGGGCACCGTCGCCGCGGCGAGCGCCCCGGCGGCCGGGTCTACCCGCCACCGGCGGGTACCGGGCCCGGCGGAGCGGCCCAGGGCACCCCCGAGGGTTACCCGCCACCGGCGAGTCGCTGCCGCGAGCCCGGCTGGCGGCTCAGTGGCGCCGCGGCTCAGCTCGGCGAGGACACCGATCAGGGCCGCCGCGGCGGCGTACACCCCGACCTGCAGGCCGGCGGGGATGGCGGCGAGGGCACTTACCGTGGCGCCGCCGACCAGCGCGGCGCTGGCCCAGGGCAGGTACTGCGGAACCCGGTGTCGGGCAGCCAGCACGGCGGCCAAGCTGAGGCCGGAGGCGGCCAGGGCGGCGATCAGCACCCCGCGCGATGAGTGCCCGAACTCGGCAGCCAGGGCGGCCACCGCACCGGGTAGCGCGAAGAGCATGGCCCCGGTCGCGGCACCACCGATCTGCATCGGGTGGGGTGGCGGTCCCTCGACGTCCACCTCGGTGCCCAGCGGCGGGGAAAGGGCGCGAGCGAAGGCCGCCACGGCGACACCGATCAGCGCGATGCTGCCGAGGGCCAGTGCGGTCGTCCACGGCCGGACCAGCCCAGCGCCGGCGACATGCAGCGCCAGTACGCTGGCCACGACGGCCCGGGAGAACGCGGCTCGGGCCTCCACCGACGCCACCGAGGCCAGGCCGTACCCGGTGGCGACCAGCGAACCCACCAGCACCGGCGACCACCAGGGCAGCGCGAACGCGGCCGGTGCGCCGATGGTGGCCAGGACCACGGCCGCGCCGGAGATGTCGTGCTGCCAGGGCGGCGGCAACAGGACCGCGGCGGCCAGCGCCAGCAGCGCCAGCGCGACTGGTGCCTGCCAGGTCGAGCCGCCGATCGGAGCGGCCGGCCACGTGTTCAGGTCGCCGGCCCAGATCGGGCCGGCGGTGAGCAGGACGCCGATGCCCCCGCGGAGCGCCATCCCGGCGGCCAGCAGCCCGACCAGTCCGCCCCCCAGGGCCAGGCCGAGGACTGGGCCGCGCCGCCACTGCGGTGGCAGTGCGCGGGCCGCCACGGCCACCACCAGCAGCAGCCCGGCCGCGACCGCCAGCTGCGCGCCCGGCGCAAGGACAGCGGCGATCCGAACCAGGGTGGCGACCAACGCGGCGGTTACGGCGGCGCAAGCCAGGTCGGAGCCGTCCAGGCGGAGGTCGGAGCGGCGCCGGGCGTCAACGGAAGGCGCGAAGAACAGGAGCACTGCGGCGATCACCAGCAGCGCGCCGACCCAGGCGTCGGCGGCGGTGGTGGCGGGCGCCATGAACGAGGCCGCGGCGACGGCCAGGGCGCCCAGTACCGCCCCCGTCGCCAGCGGCATCGGGAGATGCCGGTGGGAAACCTGCATGAGCGCGGCGTAACCGAGCGTGACGCAGACCGCGAGGAAGCTCGCCGCCAGTAGCGCGACGGTCATCTCCCGCAGCGCGGTGCCGGACGCCGCCGGACCGGCGGCGACGACCGCGGCTACCGTGCCGGGCAGGGCGAAGGCCGCCCCGCCCGCGGCCCAGCCGGAGAGGAGCTCCGCTCCGACCGAGGTTGCCCGGAGCCGGGGTACCGCCGCCACCAGCACGCCCGCCACACAGAGGGTGAGTAGGACGGCGGCGGTCAGCGACGGCCGGGCCAGGCCGGCTCCGGCACCGAACAGCCCCACCCCGGCGGCGGCTACGGCGTGTGCTCGCGCCGCGCGTCTGCTCCTCGCCGACAACCCGGCCACCCCGATCCCGACCGCCGCCACCACCATCGGCCACGGCGCGGCCGCCCAGCCGAGTCCGAACGCGGCGGGCACGGCGAGCGCGGTCAGCGCGGCGCCCACCACCGCGAACTCCCGGCGGATCTTCGGTGGCAGGGCGACCATGGCGGCCACGGTCAGCAGCAGTGCGCTGGCGGCGAGCTGGCTGGCGGCGGGGGCGCCCACCGCGGCCAGCTGGGCTGGGTAACGGTCGAGGTCGGCGGTCCACGCCGGGAGGGCAGCGCGGACCGGGGTCACTCCGGCGCGCAGGGCACCAGCGGCGACGACGACGCCACTGACGGTCAACGCGATGGCGGAGGCGAACTGCGGGCCGCGCCGCAGGACAGTCGGCACCGTGCGGACGACCAGCCCGGTGAGCGCGATGCCGGCGGTGATCAGAAGTAGTGCCTGGTCGGGTGCGGCCACCCAGGCGAGCCGGCTCGACGCGCTGATCACGGCGAGGGTGAGCAGGCCGGTGCCGATGTCGGGGAATGGGGTGCGGCGGGCTGCCACCATTCCCGCGCCGGCCACCGTGGCGGTGAGCAGGAGCGCGGCTCCCGCTCCGACCGTCGCCGGCACGGTGGTCACCCGCAGCAGCGCGGTGCTGGCGTAGCCGAGGGCCGCCAGCGCGGCGACGCTGTAAAGGACAAAGATCAACTCACGGAGCCCGGGCACTGGGCGGACGGCGGCGCCGTCCCCACCGGGTACCTGGTCGGTCTCGGCCCCGTCATCGGTTCGTCGGCCGGCCCCCGACCGCTGGCGCGGGGCGACAGGGGGATCCGGGGGCCGCTCCGGGCCGGTCTGGCCCCCCGCCGTCGCCGGTGGGGTCGGGGGCGCTTCGGGTAGGTCCTGGCGGACCGGTCGGGCCCGGGTGAGGGCGGAGCCGGCCAGCGAGAAGTTCAGGACGGCCACGAGGGCCAGCACCGCGGCCCAGCCCGCCAGAGCGCTGGTTCGGCCGTAGGCGAGCAGTGGCAGGATCGGCTGGAGGGCCAGCACCGTGGCGAACCGCGGTGCGCGCAGTCCGGTCCAGCCGCCGTACGCCAGGGCAACCCCGGCGGTGACCGCGAAGACGGCTCCGGCGAACACCGCCCGGGACGCGCCGCCGACGCTGGTGACGGACCAGAGTGCGTACCCGGCCAACGGCACCAGGAGCAGGCCGACGGCGGAGATGGTCTCGGCGGTGGAGGTGAGCCCGCGGCGGGCCAGCACCGGCGGGGCGAGCAGCATCAGGACCGTCGCCAGGCAGAGCACGCCCAGCCGGGCGAGGGCGTCCAGGGAACTGGTGGCGACCGCGGCGAAGACCACCGCGGCGACGCCGAGCAGCAGCGCGCCGAGCCCGAGGGGAATGTTCTGCACCTCGCGGCTGGACGCCTCCGGCGGATGCTCGGGGTTGTCGGCGTCAAGCCAGCCAGCGGTCGCCGACGGCGGTTCCGCCGGCCCGGACGAGGTGCCCTGCCGGGGTACCCGGGGCGGTGTGCCGGGGGGAGCGGTCGGTGGCCGCCGGTCTGGCCGGCGACGGAGCACGCGCCGGGGACGGGTGGCCTGTTTGACGTTCTCCTCATCGGCATGCGCGAGGATGTCCCGCTGGAAGAGCGCAGCCTGCATCCTGGCGGCGATCTTCCGCTGTTCACCGGAGATCTCGGCGTCCCGCGCCTTCATCTCCGCGATCGACCGCTCGACCTCCGCCAGGTGTTCGAGCCGCTGCGGCTGTTGCGCGCCGCAGTGTGGGCAGCGGGCGGCCGGCTTCAACTCCCGGCCGCACGAGGAGCACTGAAAGCTCACCACAACACCCCTCCAGCCATGCGGCGGACCTCACTGTCGCAGCATGCCCAATGCTGGCGCGGATTTCGACAGTTGCCGGCGGGTCCAGGGTGCGTGGCGCCCTAACCCGCGGAGTGCGGCCGGCGACGGGTCACGGGCGTCCCATGCCGCGGTACTCCCAGCCAGCCTGCGTCCACAACGCTGGATCGAGGCAGTTGCGACCGTCAACCACCCGGCGCCCGGCGACCAGGGTGCCGAGCGTGACCGGGTCGGCGTTGCGGAAGTCAGCCCATTCCGTCAGGACGCAGACCAGGTCGGCACCGGTCACCGCCTCGTTGATGCCCGGCTCGTAGGTCAGCTCGGGCGCCACGGCGCGGGCGCGCTCCATCCCTTCCGGGTCGTAGACGTGCACGTCAGCGCCGGCCTTGTGGAGCAGCGATGCCACGGCGAGGGCCGGGGCGTCGCGGACGTCGTCGGTGTTGGGCTTGAAGGTCGCACCGAGCACACCGATTCGGGTGCCGGAGAGGTCGGGGCCGGCCGGGCCGGCGCGCCGGCCGAGTAGGTCGGCGGCGAGTTGGACCACCCGGGTCCGGCGGCGCAGGTTGATCAGGTCGACCTCGTGCAGGAAACGCAGCGCCTCGCCGGCGCCCAGTTCCTGGGCCCGGGCCTGGAAGGCACGGATGTCCTTGGGTAGGCAGGCCCCGCCGAAGCCCAGGCCGGCCTGGAGGAACCGGTTGCCGATCCGAGGGTCGAAGCCGACCGCCCGGGCCAGGTGGGTCACGTCGCCGCCAGCGGCCTCGCAGACCTCCGCCATCGCGTTGATGAACGAAATCTTGGTGGCCAGGAAGGCGTTCGCGGCGACCTTCACCAGCTCCGCAGTGGCGAAGTCGGTGACCACCATCGGCACCTCGCGGTCCTCCGTGGCAGCCAGGTCGAAGACGCCCTTGTGTGCGGCGTAGAGCATCCCGTTGGCCCATTCGCTCTTGACACCGACAACGATCCGGTTCGGGCGGAGTACGTCGTCGACGGCGAAGCCCTCCTGGAGGAACTCGGGGCTCCAGGCGACCTCAATGCCCAGGTCAGCCGGTGTGTGTTTGCTCACCAGCTGCTCGACCCACTCCGCGGTGCCGACCGGCACGGTGGACTTGCCGACGATCAGCGCCGGACGGGTGAGCTGCTGCGCCAGGCTGGTGACGGCTGCCTCGACGTACGACAGGTCCGCCCCCAGCGCGTCGGCCCGCTGCGGGGTGCCGACGCAGATGAAGTGCACGTCCCCGAACTCGGCGACCTCGGCCATGTCGGTGCTGAACCGCAGCCGCCCGGCGGCGAGGTTGCGCTTCAGTAGCTCGTCGAGGCCGGGCTCGTGGATCGGCACCTCGCCCGCGTTGAGCATGGCGATCTTGTCGGCGTCCACGTCGAAGCCGAGTACCTCGTAGCCCAGCTCGGCGTAGCAGATGGCGTATGTCGCGCCGAGGTAGCCGGTGCCGAGGAAGGTCACTCGGGGGCGAGGGGCGCCGGATGGGGGGGTTACCGCCCCGATCGGAGGCACTGGCTGGGTGTTCGGGTACGGGATCGTCACGCCTGTCTTCTCCGCTCGCACTGGCGCCGCTCGTGGCGTCGCTGTCGACCGCGGCGCCTGCCGGGGCACCGAAGGTGGGGTTGTTCGTTTGTTTGACCATGCTCCCGCGCGGGCCGGTCAGTGCGACACTTCGTAGCCTACGCGGCGGTAACATCGCCCGATTCCGGGGTCGCTATCCTTCAGTCTGCGCGGTCCGCGGTCAGATGACGCTACAGACTGCGCATGATAGCGGTGAAGAGGAGGGGCCGGCATGGCCGCAGAGCAGGCATTCGACGGCTATCGATTGACGGACGAGCAGCAGGCGGTCCGGGAGGCGGTCCGGGAGGTCTGCGCGGCGAAGGTGGCACCGCACGCCGCTGAGGCGGACGAGACCAGTGAGTTCCCGAAGGCGTCCTTCGACGCGTTGCGGGCGGCTGACTTTCACGCCCCGCACATCCCCGTCGAGTACGGCGGCGCCGGTGCGGATGCCCTCGCCACCGCCATCGTGATCGAGGAGGTGGCGCGGGCCTGTGCCTCCTCCTCGCTGATTCCGGCGGTCAACAAGCTGGGCACCATGCCGCTGATTCTCGCCGGCTCCGCAGAGCTGAAGCGGAAGTACCTGACCCCGGTGGCCGCCGGCGACGGGATGTTCTCGTACTGCCTGTCCGAGCCGGAGGCGGGCAGCGACGCCGCCGCGATGACCACCCGGGCCGTCCGGGACGGCGACGACTGGGTACTCAACGGCGTCAAGCGGTGGATCACCAACGCCGGGGTGTCCGAGTTCTACACGGTCTTCGCCGCGACCGACCCGACCGCCCGGAGCCGGGGTATCTCGGCCTTCGTGGTCGAGAAGTCCGACCCGGGGGTGAGTTTCGGCGCACCGGAGAAGAAGTTGGGGATCAAGGGCTCGCCGACCCGTGAGGTTTACCTGGACGGCGTCCGTATCCCCGCCGACCGCATGATCGGCGCGGAGGGCACCGGCTTCGCCACCGCGATGCAGACCCTGGACCACACCCGGGTCACCATCGCCGCGCAGGCGGTGGGCATCGCGCAGGGTGCGCTCGACTACGCCAAGGGGTATGTGCAGGAGCGTCAGCAGTTCGGCAAGCCGATCGCCGACTTCCAGGGCATCCAGTTCATGCTCGCGGACATGGGCATGAAGCTGGAGGCGTCCCGGCAGTTGACCTACGCCGCAGCCAGCAGGTCCGAGCGGGGGGACGCGGACCTGACCTACTTCGGCGCGGCGGCCAAGTGCTTCGCCTCCGACGCCGCCATGGAGATCACCACCGACGCCGTGCAGCTGCTCGGCGGCTACGGCTACACCCGGGACTACCCGGTCGAGCGGATGATGCGCGACGCAAAGATCACCCAGATCTACGAGGGCACCAACCAGGTGCAGCGGATCGTCATGGCGCGGCAGCTTCTGAAGGGCTGATCGGAAGCTGTTTTCGGAGCTCAGAGCGGGTACGGTCCGGTGGCCGTCGGCGACCCTGGACGGTGCTGTCGGTTGATCGTGGACCGCGCTGCCGGGTTCTGCGGCCACCCGCACCCAACCCCTTCACCCTCTCCGGCGACCTGTTCCGGTTGTGCTTCTCCGACGGCGTGCTGGTGTCGAAGGCGATTTGTCGTTCCCCCAAGCGGGCGACAGTGTCAACAATTTTGTCGGCAGTGGTCGGTCAAACGGACAAGGCAGGGGCTCCGACGTGCTCTTCGCCTTGTGTCGTCCACTGTCCCCCTGCATAGTCGCTATACGGTTTAGCTCGGGTTCTCAAGAGGGAAGGCCAACCCCTCGCCGGTACGGACCAGGTGACCCGTCCATGGTCCCCTCGGGGCGGTCTGTCCCGCACCCTCGAGTTCGTCGAGGGCCGTAAACGTCCGCTGCAATCCCTCCTGGCGGGAGATCCGTGCTACCGGTCTGGCGCCAGCGACCATACGGGCCACTGCCAGCCTGCCCGGACTGGCCGTCGCCCCGATGCTGCGGTCGTTACAGCTTTCACCGGTAGGAGGTCGGAACTGATGGGGCAGGTGCCCATTCGGGAGGTGGCCGTCGGCGCCGCCCCACCGCCGGCGGCGGCGGTACAGCGGATCACCTCCGCGGCTGAGGCCAGCGAACTCGCCCACCGGTTGCTGACGCCGGGGCGGCGGTGGCCGGTCGCGGTACTCACCCTGCCCACCGGGTATGACGAGCCCTTCGGTGATCCCGACGAGCTCAAAGCGGCGGTGGGGGATCTGGCTGAGGTGGTACTGATGCCCACGAGCGATGTCTCCTGGGCATTCTCGCGGGTGATGCCGCCGATGACCCAGGTCTACGGCGGGGCGGGGCGGGTGTACTCGGTCGACCACGGTTGGGTGCACGACCCGACCCGCAGTAGGTTGCGGTTCGCCTACTCCCGCCAGGACCGTCGCCGCATCACCGAACAGCTGATCAGTGATGCGCTGCAGGCGGCGCTGTCGGCCGGACTGGTCGAACCCCGCGCTCGTCCCGAGGCTCAGCGTCGATCGGGACGGGTGCAGGGCCTGATCGGGTCCCGAGCGCTCGTGACGTTGGATGACCAGGCGGTGGCGACGGTATGGGAGGAGTTGACACTCCCCGGCGTTGCCTTGGATCAACTACTCGCCAAGGGACAGGCGGTTACCGGCAGCTATGACCGGGTCTCGCGCTGTCTGGACCTGCGGGCGGCGCTGCGTTTCGTTGACGTCCCCAGCGCCCTGGCGGCTGTCAACGAGGCGTACCAGGTCGGTGATGTGGTGCTGGCCGAGGTGGTGGCGGTGGCCGACGAAGCTGTCACCGTACGACTGCTGCCCGGGCTCACCGTCGAGGTCGGCCTGGATGCGGTCACCTCCAACTGGAAAGACCGGCTGAGCGGCCTGTTCAGTGTTGGGGAGACCGTCGCCGGCCGGCTCGTCACGCTCACCCCGCCGGCGCTGCGGTTTGACGACGTTGACGACACGGAACAGGTGAAACCCGCGCTGAGTCTGCTCCCCGGCGGGCCTCCCTGGCTACGTCCGCCCGACCAGCGGCCCGCACCGACATCGACGCCTCGACCACCAGCGCCCCCGCTGCCGCCCGCCACGCCACCGCAGCAGGTCGTACGGCGGGTGCCGGCGCGGCAGCCGACGCCGTTGGATCTGGCCCGACGCCTTCCCTCGGCCCTGCATCCGGTGCTGGCGCGTCCGGCCAGCACTGCGCCAGCAGGGGCGCAGGCCCAGGTCGTGCAGCTGCGTAATGAGTTGGCAGCCGAGCAGGCGACCCGCAAGGCCCTCGCCAACGAGTTGGCGGATCTGCGATTCCGGGCGGCGGAGCTGGAGGCCGAGCTCGCGCGGGCGGTTGGCGCCATCGAGCAGCTACAGACCCGCTACCGCGGCGCCGATCTGGCTCGGCAGCGGCTGGTCAAGCAGCTCCGGAGCGCCCAGGACCGCGCTGGTCAGCCAGCAACCGGGGAGGCGATGCTCTTCCTCGATCCCGAGGAACAGTTCCGCTATGAGGTCACCTGCGAGTGGGCGCAGCGCGTTCCCGCTGCCGAGAAGGCCGGCCGGCCGCTCGCCTCGTACGTTCTGGGTCCCGGCTTCCTGGACTCCCTGGAACAGCTGGAGGGCATCAGTCGGGCGAAGGTCGTGACGGTCGTGGTCGAGGTGCTCACCGGTCAGGTCCAGCACCTCGCCGGGCGTTATCCGCATCAGATCCGCACCGGCCGGGCCGGCAGTGGCTATGTGCGTCGTGCTGACGGTGCGACCTGTTGGCGGGTGGCCCTGCAGCGGGAGTCGGCCGCCGCCCGGCGGTTGCACTACTGGCGTACCCAGGGTGGCTATGAGCTCTCCCGCGTCGTTCTCCACGACGACTACCGGCCCTGACGAGGCACCCCCGGATGCCCCACGTCCGCCCCGGCCGGGGAACGGGCCGGACGTGGGGCTCGGCGGTCAGCGCAGCCCGGTGGTGGTCGGCTGCCGGTGGCTGCCCGGCCCCGGAGCGGACCAGGGGTTTTCGCCACCGGTCTGTTGGGGCTGGGGTAGCGCTTCGGTCGGGTCGGACGTCGGGTTGCCCAGGACCGGCTCGGTGCTGTCCCGCTCCGGTGTGGGGGGCCAGTCGTCGAGCGGAGTGTCCGACGGGTTGGGGTTCTCCGCCGTCTTCGGTTCCGCCCCGGTCGTCGGCCACTGCCGCCAACGTTGACCGCTGAAGCCGGCGACCAGCAGCAGGAGGCCGATCAGGAAGAGCGTCCCGTTCTCCAGCGGCAGCTGAAGCGGCAGCGGGTCGCCGAGGACCTTCCAGTCTGTCGGGATGCGGTCGCGGACAGCGAAGGGACGGATGGCCAGCCCCAGGTACGGGGTGGCGAGCAGCAGCCCGGCGACGATCGGGCCGATCGGCGAGACGCGCAGCGTGCCGAGGAGTCCGAGCAGGACACCGCCGACGAGCAGCCAGACCGCGGGCTCGATCAGGTTGGCCGAGTTGAACTGACCGAGGTCCACCCAGCGGTTGACGGTACGCGCCGATCCATCTTGACCGAGAGTAACCAGGATCCACGTGACGGGTGCCACCACGAGACCCGCTAGGAAGCTCCATAGATGTCGCATCCGCGCACCGTACCGTCTCCGATATGAGCGAGTACCCCGCCACCACCGCACCGGGTCGGCCGACCGCATACTCCCGGGTCACGCTGAGTCGAATCATGACGGCAGTCGATGTGAACCTCTACGGCACCGTGCACGGCGGGGTGCTGATGAAGTTCGTGGACGACGTCGCCGGGGCCGCTGCCGCCCGGCACAGTGGCGGGACGGCGGTGACCGCGGCGATCGACGAGATCGTCTTCTCCGAGGCGGTGCGGGTCGGAGACCTGGTGCACGCCTACGCCCAGGTCAACTGGGCCGGGCAGACCTCGATGGAGGTCGGGGTGCGGGTTACCGCCGAACGGTGGGACTCGGCCGAGGGGGAGCCGGTGCGGGTCGCCACCGCGTACCTCGTCTTTGTCGGCGTCGACGCCGACGGCAGCCCGCGTCCGGTCCCACCGCTATCCCCGGAGACCGTCGCGGACCAGCGGCGCTTCCGGGAGGCGGAGATCCGGCGGGCGCACCGACTCGCCCGGCGGCGGGCGATCCAGGCGCACCGGCGCGGCTGAGTCGTCGCCGGCCCAGACCGGTGGAAATCCGGCGGTGCCGACCGGTGGGAAGCCGGCGGTCCGGCGCGGCGCGGGATCGCCCGCACCCTGATCGTCCGGACCGGGTGCGGGCTACGGCGCCTCGAGGTAGGGCAAGATGGCGCCACGGCCGGACAGCGTTGTGCCGGGCCGAGGGAGGGTGGAGCGATGGGTGAGGTGCTGTGGACGCCGCCGGCGGACGTGCGTGAGCGGTCCCGGATCGGGGCCTACCTGCGTTGGCTGAGCACGCACCGGGGGCTGGACTTCGCCGACTACGACGAACTGTGGCGCTGGTCGGTCACCGACCTGCCCGCCTTCTGGCAGTCGATCTGGGACCACTTCGAGGTCGTGTCGCACGCCCCGGCCACGGCCGCGCTCGCCGAGCGGACCATGCCCGGTGCCCGCTGGTTCCCCGGCGCCACCCTGAACTACGCGGAGAACGTGCTGCGGATGCCGGGCCGCGCCGACGCCGACCCGGTGGTGATCGCCCACGGGCAGACCCGGCCACCGGTCACCCTCTCCGCCGCCGAGCTGCGGGAGCAGGTCCGCCGGGTCGCCGCCGGGCTACGCCGGCTCGGTGTCGGCGCGGGCGATCGGGTGGCCGCGTACGCGCCGAACATTCCCGAGACGTACGTGCTGTTGCTGGCCACCGCCAGCCTCGGCGCGATCTTCTCCTCCTGCGCGCCGGAGTTCGGCACCCGGAGCGTGACCGACCGTTGGCAGCAGATCGAGCCGACGGTCCTGGTCGCCGTTGACGGCTACCGCTATGGCCAGAAGTCGATTGACCGGCGAGCCGAGGTGGCCGCCATCCGTGCCGCCCTGCCGTCGCTGTCCCACACCGTCGGCATCGCGTACCTCGACCCGGCCGGCCCTCCGCCGCCGGACACGATCGCCTGGGCCGACGTCGCCGCGGCCACCGACGAGCCGCTCACCTTCGCACCGGTGCCCTTCGACCACCCGCTCTACGTGCTCTACTCCTCCGGCACGACCGGCCTGCCCAAGCCGATCGTGCACGGCCACGGCGGCATCCTGCTCGAGCACCTGAAGATGCTCGCCCTGCACCACGACCTGGGCCCGGCGGACCGGTTCTTCTGGTTCACCACGACCGGCTGGATGATGTGGAACTTCCTCGTCTCCGGGCCGGTCGTGGGGGCGGCGATCGTGCTCTTCGACGGCGACCCGGGCTATCCCGACCTGGGCGCGCTGTGGCGGCTGGCGGAGCGCACCGGCACCACCTACCTCGGTACCTCGGCGCCGTTCCTGCTGGCCTGCCGCAAGGCCGGGCTGGTCCCCACCGAGTTCGCCGACCTGTCCGCCCTGCGCGGGGTCGGCTCCACCGGCGCGCCCCTGCCCCCCGAGGGCTTTCACTGGGTCTACCGGAACGTCGGCGACGCCCTCCAACTCCAGTCGCTCTCCGGCGGAACCGATGTCTGCACCGGCTTCGTCGGCGGAACCCCGCTGCTGCCCGTGCACGCGGGCGAGATCGCCTGCCGGGCGCTCGGGGCGAAGGTGGAGGCGCGCTCCGGCGACGGCACCCCGGTCATCGGTGCGCTGGGCGAGCTGGTGATCACTGAACCGATGCCGAGCATGCCGGTCGGGTTCTGGGGCGACGCCGACGGCAGCCGCTACCGGGAGGCGTACTTCGACCGCTACCCCGGCGTCTGGCGACACGGCGACTGGATCACGATCAACCCGCGGGGTGGCTGCGTCATCACCGGCCGCTCCGACGCGACGTTGAACCGGGGCGGGGTTCGCCTGGGCACCGCCGAGTTCTATTCGGTCGTGGAAGGGCTGGACGAGGTCGCGGACTCCCTCGTCGTGCACCTGGAGGACGCCGAGGGCGGCGCTGGTGAGCTGCTCCTGTTCGTGGTGCTCGCCGCGGGCGTGGAGTGGGATGACACGTTGCGGAAGCGGATCGGCCGGGAACTGCGTACCGCCCTTTCGCCCCGGCACGTGCCCGACGAGATCCATCCGGTCGGAGCCGTACCGCGGACCCTGTCGGCGAAGAAGCTGGAGGTACCGGTCAAGAAGATCCTGACCGGTACCCCGGTCGACTCGGCGGCGGCCCGGGGCGCGCTGGCCAACCCGGAGTCGCTGACCGCCTTCGCCGGTCTGGCCCAGCGCCGAGCCGCCCACGACGACACCGCGGACCGGCGAGCCCGGTGACGGCGGGGCCCGGACGACCCGGGATCGGCTGGCACCGCGGGGTCAGGGCAGGGTGAGGGTGGTCCGCTCGGCGACGGCGCGGGCGCCGAGACGACTGGCGTCGGCGTGTGCAACCAGGACCGTGGAGGCGCTCGCGGTCAGCGGGGCCAGGAGCCAGTCGACCGGGTCCGGGTAGCGGTCAACGTCGATCAGGACCCGGGTGCCGGGGGTGAGCCCGAGGTCCGCGGCGCGCGCCACGGCCCGGGCGGCCAGGCCAGCCTGGTCCGGCCCGCCGGGCGGAGGCGCCCCGAAGTGGTCACCGTGCGTCCGTACCTCGGCGGCGAAGTCGGCGTACCCCGGTGGCACCTCCCGCAGTGGCCGGGCGAACGGGTCCAGCGCGAGCAGGTAGCGGTCCCCGGCGCTGGCGTCCTCCGCCTCGGCGAGCCGGCCGGTGGCGACGAAGAGAACGTCCACATCGTCCGGCGGGTCGGCCACCGTGAGGCCGGCCGACCAGCATCCGAGCAGCACGGCGGCGGTCTGCCAGTGCGGGGGCAGGAGCACCCCGGCGGTATCGCCGGGCGCGAGTCCCACCCCGTCGACCAGCAGGTTGGCGGTCTTGGCCACCCAGTTCGCGCAGGTCGCGCCGGAGAGTTCGGTGCGTTCGCCGGTGGCGTCGTCGTACCAGGTGAGCAGCGGTCGGGTCGGGTCGGGTGCGATCGCGTCGGCGAGGACCCGGGCAAGGTTGTCGGCCATCAGCGCGAACGATACGCTCCGCCGCCCGGAGCCGAGGCGACGACGACTTGGTGCGGCGCCGGGTCGCAGTCCCCGCCGGGGCGGGGGCGCGGCGTAGGCTTACGGCGAAAGTGTGGTACCGCACACCCCCGAGTGCAAGGAGTCGCCCCTTGACCGCCGGCAGCCCGCCCCGTGTGCTCATTGACGCCACGAGTGTTCCCGCCGATCGTGGCGGCGTCGGTAGATACGTTGATGGCCTGCTCGGTGCGCTCGGGAAGGTCTGCGGCACCAGCGTCGACCTGGTCGTGGTCAGCCTTCGGACGGACCTCGAGCGCTACTCCCGGATGCTGCCCGGGGCGGAGGTCATCCCCGCCCCGGCCGCGGTGGCGCACCGGCCCGCGCGGCTTGCCTGGGAGCAGACCGGTCTGCCGCTGCTCGCCCAGCAGGTCGGCGCCCAGGTGCTGCATTCGCCCTTCTACACCTGCCCGCTGCGAGCGGGCTGCCCGGTCACGGTGACCGTGCATGACGCCACCTTCTTCACCGAGCCGGAGCATTACGACAAGTCACGTCGCACCTTCTTCCGCAGCGCGATCCGGACGTCGCTGCGCCGTGCCGATCGGGTGATCGTGCCCAGCAAAGCCACCCGGGACGAGCTGATCCGGCTGTTGGACGCCGACCCGACCCGGATCGACGTCGCGTACCACGGTGTTGATCATGCTGCGTTCCACGCCCCGAGCGCCGAGGAGAAGGCCCGGGTCCGGGCTCGGCTGGGGCTCGGCAGCCAGAGCTACATCGCGTTCCTCGGCGCCAAGGAGCCCCGCAAGAACGTCCCCAACCTGATTCGGGGCTGGGCGCGGGCCGTGGCGGACCGGCACCAGCCGCCGGCTCTGGTGGTCGCCGGGGGGCAGGGACACGACGACGAGATCGATCGTGCGGTCGCCGAGGTGCCGTCACACCTGCGCCTGCTCCGCCCCGGCTACCTGCGCTACGCCGACCTGCCAGGTTTCCTCGGTGGGGCATTGGTCTCCGCCTACCCGTCGTACGGCGAGGGGTTCGGCCTGCCGATCCTGGAGGCGATGGCCTGTGCCGCCCCGGTGCTGACGACGCCCCGGCTCTCCCTACCCGAGGTGGGCGGCGAGGCGGTCGCCTACACCAGCGAGGCACCGGATCAGATCGCCGCCGACCTCGTCGCGTTGCTGGACGACGAGCACCGCCGGCTGGCGCTGGCCCAGGCCGGTTTCGACCGGGCCAAGGAGTTCACCTGGCAGTCCAGCGCCGAGGTGCACCTCGCCGCCTGGTCGCGGGCCCGGGCGTGAACGGGGCGCCGGTTCGGCTGACCCCGCGGCCTCAGTCGATCGGTTCAGGGAGAATGTGCGGGTGATCTACGCCGTCATCCCGGCGGGTGGCAGCGGCACCAGGCTGTGGCCGTTGTCCCGCGCCGGGCATCCAAAGTTTCTTCACCCGCTCACCGGGTCCGCTGTGTCGCTGTTGCAGGCGACTGTGGAGCGGCTCGGTCCGCTGGCGACGCCGGAACACACCTTCGTGGTCACCGGCCTGGCACACGCCACCGCGGTGGCCCGCCAACTGGCCGGGATGCCGGAGCAGAACATCCTGGTCGAGCCGTCGCCGCGGGACTCGTGCGCGGCGATCGCACTGGCCGCCGCCGTGATCGCCCGGCAGGAGCCGACCGCGGTGATGGGCTCGT
The DNA here is from genome assembly GCF_013416675.1 of Salinispora sp. H7-4. Lineage (NCBI taxonomy): Bacteria > Bacillati > Actinomycetota > Actinomycetes > Micromonosporales > Micromonosporaceae > Salinispora > Salinispora sp. H7-4. Next base: position 448,032 of record NZ_JABZED010000007.1, on the reverse strand, counting down.
TCGCGGCGGACCATCTGATCGGTGACCCGGCCGGGTGGCGGGAGACTGTTCGCCAGGCCGCCCAGGGTGCCGAGCAGGGGCTGCTGATGACCGTGGGGATCACCCCGGCCTGGGCGGAGACCGGCTACGGCTACCTGGAAACCGGGGAGCCGACCGGGGCCGGATCGCTGCGCCCGGTGGTCGAGTTCAAGGAGAAGCCGGACGCCGAGGTGGCGGAGGCGTACCTCCGATCTGGGCGGCACCTCTGGAACGCCAGCATGTTCGTGTGGCGGGTGGATGTCTTCCTCGCCGAGTTGGCCCGACAGCAGCCGGCACTGCATGCGGGTGTTCTCGAGATCGCCGCCGCCTGGGGCACCGAGAAGCAGGACGAGGTGCTCGGCACGGTCTGGCCGACGCTGCCGAAGATCTCGGTTGACTACGCGGTGATGGAGGGGGCGGCGACCGCGGGCCGGGTGGCGACCGTCCCCGGCGACTTCGGCTGGAACGACGTCGGCGACTTCCACACCCTCGGCGAGGTCCTGCCGGCGGATGCGGCCGGCAATATGGTCCTGGGCGGGGAGGCGAAGTCCGGTGTCCTGTTGCGGGACAGCACGAACCTGGTGGTTGTCCCGCACTCGGGACGGCTCGTCGCGACGGTCGGGGTGCATGATCTGATCGTGGTCGACACCCCGGACGCGGTGCTGGTCTGCCCGCGTGACCGCGCCCAGGATGTGAAACAACTCGTTGACGAGCTCAAGGAGCGGGGTGAAGCGGGGCTCGTCTGAGCGTCGCCAGGGCCGGCGTGATCAGCTGGGCGGTCCCGCCGGCCAACGGAGTCGGAAGCTGGTGTGGCGGGAACCAGCCCAACTCCTCGGACTCCTCGCTGACCTGGGCCTGCGCGCCTGGCGGGGCGAGGACGGCGAAGCGTACGTCGTAGTGGAATGACCCGCCCTGGCAGGCGACCGGATGGATGTCCACGTCGATCGGTACCGGATCGATCCGCAGGCCGGTCACGCCGGACTCCTCGGTGGCCTCCCGCAGCGCCGCCCCGGCCAGTGTCGAATCGGCGGGCTCGCAGTGCCCGCCGAGCTGCACCCACCGGTGGAACTTGCCGTGCAGGCAGAGCAGCACCCGGGAACCGGTGGCGTCGAGCACCAGCGCGCTGGCGGTGACGTGGCCGGCCCGGTGCGTCCGACTCATCGCTTCCGGCCCGGCGGCGAGGAGGTCCAGCGTTCGGTCTCGGGCTTCGGCGGCGGGCACCGAGGTGGGTGTCCAGCCACGCAGCACGGTGAGAGCGTCGGCGTGCAGGGCGGGATTGGGCGGCGCGTCGGCTGGGAGATCCGGCGTTGACAAGGGGCCTCCTGACGTTTCGGGTGCGCCCGCAACCCTACGGGTGCGGTGTTCGTACGCTTGGCCGGTGACTCTGCGACTCCTGGAATTCGTGGTGGGCGACAACGAGGCCAGTGATCTACTCCCGGTGCGTTCGCCGGTGCTGCTGCGGGCCCACGGTGCCCGGCGTGGGTTCTGGACGGTGCTGGACGAGGGCCCGGTCGAGCGGTGCCTCGCGCTGCTCCTGGAGCTTGCCGACGGCACCTGGACGGCCCAGCACGTGATCGCCGACGCCGGAGCTGAGAACGGCCGGACCGAGGACGGTGAGGCGTTGGCCCACCACGACGGCTGGGTGTACGTCTTCGGGTCACACTTCGGGTCGAAGGCCGGCCCGCTGCGTCCGCGGCGGGCGTTTGTGGCCCGGTTCCGGGAGCAGGACGCCGCCTGCGGCCTGCTGCCGGTGCAGGTGGTACGCAACCGGTTCCGGCTGCACCGGGTGGTGAACGACGCCCTGCGCAAGGCCCCGTTCGCGTCGCTGCCGCCAGGAGACCAGGTCCGTTCCCGGTTCATCGGCGCCACCGTGGCGCGGGGGACCGCCCGGTCCAAGGGCTGGGTCGAGCGGCTGAGCGCCGACGACCTGCCGCTGAACGTGGAGGCGGTCGCCTTCACCCCGGCCGGCACGGCGCTGCTCGGGCTCCGGTTCCCGGTCACCGCCGACGGCGACCCGATCCTGGTCGAGTTGGCCGGCGTACCCCGGCTCTTCGCGCCCAGTCCGACCTGGCCGGAGGCGTTGGGCGGATACGTGCTGACCGGGGTGACCCCGCCTGGCGCGCTGGCCGGCTTCCGGGCGATGGCGCCCACCGCGGACGGCGGCTACGCGGCGGTGATCGGTTCGATCGACGCGCTCGGGAAGGGCTCGGTGCTGCTGGCCGACCACCCGGCCGGTGGGGAGGTGACCTCCCGACACGTCCGCTTCCGGCTTCCGGGTCAGGGGCACCGGATCACCGGTGAGTTGGTCGCCGACCTCGCGCCGTTTCACCACGTCGAAGGGCTTGCCGAGCTCGACGGGAGCCGGTATTACGTCACGGACGAGGACCATCGGGTCGCCCTCTGGGTGGGCTGACCCCCGGCCGGGTCGCGGGCAGGCGCCCCGCGACCCGATGCCACCTGCCCTAGAGCGCCAGGGCCGCGGTGGCGGAGGTCCCGGGTGGGGGCGGTAGCAGGGTCGACGGCAGGCCCTCGGCGGCGAGGGCGGCGCGCAGGCGGTGTACGTCCGCACCGAACCGGACCAGCCCGAACGGGTCCACCGGCGTCGGCGGGGCGGCGAGGAGCAGGGTGTTCGCCGTGACCGGCCAGCCCGGTATCGTCCCGGCCAGCTGGTCGTGGGCCGCCGGGTCGGTGACGTGGGTGAAGACCGTGCCGGGGGCTGCGGTCGTGCCGACGGTGGCGATCGCCCGGTCGATCGCCGCCGGGTCGGGTGACGTCGCGCCGGTGCGGTTCGGCAGGGTGGCGGCCTCGGCCAGCCCGGTGGCCCGCGCCTCGGCAGTGCCGAGCGAGAACAGGTCCATTGACGAGTCCCGGATCAGGGCCCTGGCCCCGAGGCCGTCGTCGGCCTGCGGGGTGGCTGGGTAGCCGCGTACGACCGCGACCGGCACCTGGTCGCACTTGCCCTTGACCAGTTCGCCGGCGCCAGCCAGTTCGTCAACCACCGCCATCTGGGTGAGTTCCAACTCGTTGCCGTACGGGTCGACCTCACCCCGGTGGTCGTGGATGGCGTCGAGGCCGGCGACGCCGAGCGCGACATCGGTGAGCCCGTTGCGCCACGGTCGACCCATGGTGTCACTGATGATGACCGGCACGTCGAGGCCGTACCGGTGTCGGAGGGCGGCACGTAGTGCCCGGGCGGAGGCGTCCGGGTCAACCGGGAGCAGCACCAGCCGGGTCTTGTCGACGTTGGAGGCGTCGATACCGGCGGCGGCCATCACGAAGCCGTGGTGGGTTTGGACGATCCGGGTCGCACCACGGGCGGCGACCACCCGCGCGGTCTCCGCCGCCAGCACCTCCGCGCGGGCCACGAGCCGCTCCGGCCCGTCGGCCGGGACGTCCACCAGCCGGCCCTCCGCCTTCGAGACGACCTTGCTCGTCACCACCAGGATGTCGCCGTCGCGTAGCCACGGCGCCGCCGTGACGATCATGGCGGCCAGGTCGTCGCCTTCGGACACGTGGCCGATGCCGGGTACCGGCATGATCTCCAGGTTCACATCAACCCCACCGCGGCCTGGACCATCGCCGTGGTCGCCACCTCGTCCGTCATCCACAACGGTGCCGCGTGGACCGTCACCCCCGGCACCGCCGTCGCCGCGTCCTCCTCGGCCACCAGCCAGCCGTCGAGGAGACCGCCGCCGGCCCGTCCACCATAGAGGCCACCCACCCCGGCGGCGCTGCACTCGACCCCGAGCACGGCCAGGCATCGGTCGGCCATCCCGCGGACCGGCGCGGCGCCGATGATCGGGGACACGCCGACCACCGGGGCCGGACCCGCCGCGACGGCGTCCCGCACCCCGGGCACGGCCAGGATCGGGGCGATGCTCACCACCGGGTTGCTCGGCGCGATCAGCACCAGGTCCGCCGCGGCGATCGCCTCGGTCACTCCCGGCGCCGGCTTCGCGTCCTCCGCGCCGACGAAGACGAACCGGTGCGTGGGCAGCTCGGCCCGGTGCCGTACCCACCATTCCTGGAAGTGGAGCGCCCGCTGGCCGCCGTCGAGGTCGACCACCGCGTGGGTCTCCAGGCGGTCGTCGGTCGCCGGTAGCAGGTGTACGCCGGGCTCCCAGCGGGTGGCCAGCGCGGCGGTGACCTGGTGCAGTGGGTAGCCCGCCGTGATCTTGGTGGTGCGGACCAGGTGGGTGGCGAGATCTCGGTCGCCCAACCCGAACCAGGCCGGCTCCGCCCCGTACGCGGCCAGTTCCTTCCGCACCGTCCAAGTCTCCGCGACGCGTCCCCAGCCACGCTCCGGGTCGGCGCCCCCACCCAACGTGTACATGACACTGTCCAGGTCCGGGCAGACCTTCAGACCGTGTAGATACAGGTCGTCGCCGACGTTGACCACGGCGGTCACCTCGGCGCCGATCGCCCGGGCGTAAGCCCGCACCCCGAGCAGGAAACGGGCGCCGCCGATTCCTCCGGTCAGAACCACGATGCGCATGCCGTCCATCCTCGCCTACCCGCGGCCTTCGGGCGTTGGGCCACCCAAGAGACTAGGCTCACGTCGGCAGTTGTCCGCTTCCGCTCGTAGGGGGATACCGTGACCAGCCCTGTCGAACCGGCGTCCACCGAGCCGACGCCGGCCCGTCAACTGACCCAGCCGTTGCGTGAGCCGGTGGCGCTCGTGCTCCTCGGCGCGAATTCCCTCCTCCTCTTTGTCGGCCTGCTTCGGCTCCTGACCTCGGCCACCTCCGCCGCCGGGCGGGCCGGCAGCGCGGCGATCACGTTCACGAGCATCGAGGTGATCGTCCTACCGTTGCTGGCGGTCCTGCTCGCGACCCACCTGCACCCGGTGCTTCCCCGGGCGAAGCTGATCACCCAGGTGGCGTTGGGCCAGTACGCCTTCAGCGCGTTCTTCGGCACCCTGACCTTCCTGATCTGGTCCGTTGACCGGCTGGTTTCGGCGGTGTTGCTCGAGGCGTTCCTCGGTTTCCTGAGCCAGCTGGCCGGGCTGGGGCTGCTGCTGGTGGCCGGGTTCATGGTGTATCGGATCTGGCGGCGGCTCTACTACGTGCCCAAGCCCAAGCCCCAGCCCGGGGTTTACGGCGCTCCCCAGCCCGGCTGGCCGGCTCCGCCCCCCGGTGGGCAGCCGGGCGGCCAGCCCGGTTGGCCCGGCCAGGGTGCTGGTTGGCCGGGCCAGGGCCCGGGCCCGGGCCCTGGCTGGCCCGGCGCCGGCCAGGGAAGTGGTTGGCCCGGCGGCGGCCAGGGTGCTGGTTGGTCCGGCCCGGGTCAGGGCGCTGGTTGGCCCGCTCCGCCCCAGCCCGCTCCGCCCCAGCCCGGTGTGGTCTACGGCCAGCCGGCTGCGCCGCACGCCGGGACGTCCCCGCCGTTCGGGCAGCCGCCGTCGGCGGAGCCGAACCAGGCCATTCCCCGCCAGTCGGTTGAGCCCCCGGCGCCGTCACCCGATGAGGACCGCACCCGGCGGATCAATCCGTCCGACAGCCCCGACTGACCACGTTGGCCCCGGCCCGCGGCGGTCCGGGCGGTGCAGTGATCAAACCGGCAGGGCGGGGAGGCGGGTGGAGCGCCTACGCTGAGCGGATGGTTGATCGCACGGAGCCGGCCCCCACCGAGGCGAGTGTGCGGCGGGCCCTACGTCGAGCGGCGTCTGGGCGGGCGCTGGACGCCGACGAGGCGACGGCACTGCTGAATGCCCGGGGCGCCGCGCTGGACGAGTTGCTGGGGGTCGCCGCGGCGATCCGGGACGCGGGGCTGCATGCGGCCGGTCGGCCCGGGGTGGTGACGTACTCGAAGAAGGTCTTCATTCCGCTCACCCGACTCTGCCGGGATCGGTGTCACTACTGCACCTTCGCCACGGTGCCGCACCGGCTACCGGCGGCGTTCCTCGACCGCGACGAGGTGCTGGCGATCGCCCGGCAGGGCGCGGAGCTCGGCTGCAAGGAGGCGTTGTTCACCCTCGGTGACCGGCCGGAGGAACGCTGGCCGGCGGCGCGCCAGTGGTTGGACGAGCGTGGCTACGACTCGACCCTGGACTACCTGCGCTCCTGCGCGGTGGCCGTGCTGGAGGAGACGGGCCTGCTGCCACACCTCAACCCGGGGGTGCTCAGCTGGTCTGAACTGCAGCGGCTCAAGCCGGTCGCGCCGAGCATGGGCATGATGTTGGAGACCACCGCCACCCGGCTGTGGTCCTCCCCGAAAGGCCCGCACTACGGCTCGCCGGACAAGGAGCCGGCCGTTCGGCTGCGGGTCCTGGCGGACGCCGGTCGGGTGAATGTGCCCTTCACCACCGGTGTCCTCATCGGGATCGGGGAGACCCCGGCCGAGCGGGTCGAGGCGCTCTTCGCGATTCGCCGGTCCCACCGGGAGTACGGCCACCTCCAGGAGGTGATCGTGCAGAACTTTCGGGCCAAGCCGGACACGGCGATGCGTGGGATGCCCGACGCGGAGCTGCACGATCTCGCCGCCACCGTCGCGGTGGCCCGGGTGCTGCTCGGTCCCCAGGCCCGCCTCCAGGCGCCACCGAACCTCATTGCGGGCGAGTACGATCTGCTGCTGCGCGCCGGCATCGACGACTGGGGCGGCGTCTCGCCGTTGACCCCGGACCACGTCAACCCGGAGCGGCCCTGGCCGCAGCTCGACGAGCTGTCCCGCCGCACCGAGCAGGCCGGATTCGCGCTGCAGGAGCGGTTGACGATCTACCCGGAGTACATCCGCGCCGGTGACCCGTGGCTCGACCCGCGCCTGCTGCCGCACGTTGCGGCCCTGGCGGACCCGGCGACCGGGCTGGCGGTGCCCGGTGCCCGCCTGACGGGGCGGCCGTGGCAGGAGCCGGACGAGGCCTACGGCGGGCGGGTGGACCTGCACACCACCATCGACACCACCGGCCGTACCACCGATCGGCGGGGCGACTTCGATCAGGTCTACGGCGACTGGTCGATGGTGGCCGACCGGGTGGGCGCCGGAGCGACCGTCGGGGTAGGCGATCACGACCTGCGGGCCGGTCTGCGCCTCGCCGCCGACGATCCGGCGGCGCTGCTGGAGCCCGCGCAGACCGCTGCGGCGCTGGCGCTCTTCGCGGCGGATGGCCCGGCGTTGGACCAGCTGTGCCGAATCGCCGACGAGGTACGCCACGACGCGGTCGGCGACGAGGTCACCTACGTGGTCAACCGCAACATCAACTTCACCAATGTCTGCTACGTGGGCTGCCGCTTCTGTGCCTTCGCACAGCGTGAGCGGGACGCTGACGCGTACCGGCTCTCGGTTGATCAGATCGCGGACCGGGCCGAGCAGGCGTGGCGGGCCGGAGCCAGCGAGGTGTGCCTTCAGGGGGGTATCGACCCGAAGCTGCCGGTGACGGCCTATGCCGACCTGGTGCGGGCGATCAAGACCCGGGTGCCGGGGCTGCATGTGCACGCCTTCTCCCCGATGGAGGTCGTTACCGCGGCCGGTAAGGCGGGCGTCTCCATCCGGGAGTGGCTGACCGCGCTGCGGGAGGCCGGGCTGGACACCATCCCGGGTACCGCCGCCGAGATTCTCGACGATGAGGTGCGCTGGGTTCTCACCAAGGGCAAGCTGCCGACGGCCGCCTGGGTCGAGGTGGTCACCACCGCGCACGAGCTGGGGATTCGGTCCAGCTCCACGATGATGTACGGGCACGTTGACCATCCCGCGCAGTGGCTTACCCATTTCCGGGTGTTGGCCGATACGCAGGACCGTACGGGTGGCTTCACCGAGTTTGTCGCGCTGCCGTTCGTACACACCAACGCCCCGATCTATCTGGCGGGGATCGCCCGTCCGGGGCCTACCTGGCGGGAGAATCGGGTGGTACATGCGATGTCCCGGCTGCTGTTGCACGGTCGGATCCACAACATCCAGTGCTCGTGGGTGAAGTTGGGTGACGAGGGGAGCGCCGAGTTGCTCCGGGGCGGCTGCAACGATCTGGGCGGGACCCTGATGGAGGAGACGATCTCCCGGATGGCGGGCTCCGGCAACGGGTCGGCCCGGACCGAGGAACAGTTGATCGCGATTGCGGCAGCGGCCGGGCGGCCAGCGCGCAAGCGAACAACCGCGTACGGCCACCGGGCCGGGTAGCGCCGGACCTTCCCCACCGCCGGCCGTGGAACCGGGGCCGGCGGTGGCCCGCCTGGGTCTTCCGCAGGGTCGCCGTTCCACTTGGTGGGAGCCCATGTCGGACGTCCGGGATATTCCTCCCTCATGGACGAAAGTCTGTTTTCTCTTTCCTGGACGAGACTCCAGTGGCCTGGCCGGCGGCCAGGCCAGATCCCCGTCTTCATCGGCTGTCCACCATGTGGATGGTGGTTGCACCCCTCGGTCACCCTGGGCGGCGGGCATCGTGGTGGCGGGATAGCCTGGGCGGCACCAAGATCAATGTGTCGGTTCGGTGGGTTGGCTGGACGGGTGTTCGGTGCCGCGCCACGGAGAAAACTCCGGCAACTCGCCGGGGTGGGCGTTACCCGGCGGGGGTCTGAATCGGTAGGGCAGGTTGCGAGGCCGGGAGACCGGATGGGCCGGACCGGGTGAGGTTTGGAGGGCAACCCCATTATCAAGTTTGGCTTGACGGCGCACGAATGACACGCGTGTAATTTGACTGGGGTTTGTTCGCGAAACACTACATTTCGGTACCGGACGGACAACACGCCTTTCGCGTGGGGGGTTGCAGCGGCGACGACGCCGGTGCGCGACAAGGAGGCATTGGATGGACGGCCAGCTCGAGGCGGCCGACCTGCTCGGAAACGAGCCGGAGTGGCAGGAGCGGGCACTCTGCTCGCAGACCGATCCGGAGGCGTTCTTCCCCGAGAAGGGCGGCTCGACCCGTGAGGCAAAGCGGATCTGCTCGCGCTGCGAGGTCAAGACCGAGTGCCTCGAATACGCGCTCGGTCACGACGAACGGTTCGGCATCTGGGGCGGTCTCTCGGAGCGGGAGCGCCGCCGGCTCAAGCGGCGTGCCGCCTGACAACAGGGTGGATCCGGGGTAGTGGGGGCTGCCCCGGACCGCCGCCGTGGCCCCGACCGTGCAGGCGTCGCGGGAGCGGGCCGATGCGCGACGCGCGGTCCAGCCACCGCGGCCGGGCTCAGGCCAACTCGTCCGGGTCGGCTCCGAGTAGGTTCGCCACCTGTTCGATGATCACGTCGTGGACCAGGTCGGCCAGGTCCTCACGGTCCATCGCCCGAAATTCGAGCGGCCGGCGGTAGAGGACGATCCGTGGCGGCATCTCCTGTCGGCCCGGTCGCCCCGGCAACAGGCGGGCGAGGGGCACAGCGCCATCCTCGAGCACGTCCGAGTCGTAGACATTCAGCTCCGGCGGCACATCCTCCACCGCGAACTCGACGCCGGCCAGTTCCTTGGCGAAACGCCGTTCGAGGGTCTCCACCGTGTCCAGCACCAGTTCATCGAAGACCTCGGCCTTTGTTCGGGCCAGCGGCACCGTCGCCGGCACCAGACGACCGCGCAGGCCACGTCCATGACGGTCGCGGCGGGTGCGTCGGCCGGTGCCGGGGCGGCGGTGTTCCGGGCTTCCCATGCGCCCAGGGTAGTCTCCGGCCGGTGCTGTCCCACGGCAGCCGGGGCGCACTGGCGCGCCGGATCCGAATGGCTGAAATGTGATCACCAAGACGGGCGTGTCGAGTCGCGAACCGGTGCGCCGGAGCCGGTAATGGAGATACCCTGCCGCGGTGAGGTCACCACGGCGCTGCACCCGAAACGGCTGCCCCCGGCAAGCAGTCGCCACATTGACCTATGTCTACCACGAGTCCACCGCCGTGGTGGGGCCGTTGGCTGCTTTCGCCGAGCCGCACACGTACGACCTCTGTGAGCCGCACGCGCGCAGTCTGACCGCGCCACGGGGCTGGGATGTCGTCCGGCACGAGGGGGAGTTCGAGCCGCCGCCGCCCACGACCGACGACCTGGTCGCTCTCGCCGAGGCGGTCCGCGAGGCAGCCCGCCCGGTAGCCCCTCGCCCCCCGGAGGACGGCACCGACCCGGGGGCCGCGGCGCCATCCACCGGGCGTCGCGGTCACCTCCGCGTGATTCCCCCCAGTCACTGACCGCCGCCGCCGGCGGTCGGCGGGGATGGCGAACCAGGCCAGCAGCTCGACAGCAGCATCACCCGGTCTGTCATGGTTGACGTGGCTCGTCCGGTAGGTCGTTAGTGCGGCGGGCAAGGGTGGAGCGAAGGAGGAAGCGCAGGCCCTCCGGGGCCTCCAGGGAGAATCCGCTGCCACGGCCGGGAACGACGTCGATCGTGAGCGTCGTGTGCTGCCAGCGGTCCCACTGGGCGCGCGAGATCCAGAACTCGACTGGCTCTGGCACGCCGTCCACCATCAGCGCGGCCAGCCGGATGTCCGACGAGCCGGTGCGGAACTCGCCGGCGGGGTAGCACATCGGCGCGCTGCCGTCACAGCAACCACCCGACTGGTGGAACATCAACGGTCCGTGCTGCCCCCGCAGCGACCGGATCAGCTCGGCCGCTGCGGGGGTCACCGCTACCAGGTGGCTCATCAGAAGAAGCCCAACTTCTTAGGGGCGTAGCTGACCAGCAGGTTCTTGGTCTGCTGGTAGTGGTCCAGCATCATCTTGTGGTTCTCCCGGCCGATTCCGGACTGCTTGTACCCGCCGAACGCGGCGTGTGCGGGATACGCGTGGTAGCAGTTCGTCCAGACGCGTCCAGCCTGGATAGCCCGTCCCGCCCGGTACGCCGTATTGATGTCCCGGGTCCAGACGCCGGCGCCGAGCCCGTACAAGGTGTCGTTGGCGATCTTCACCGCGTCGTCGAGGTCGGCGAAGGAGGTCACCGACACCACCGGGCCGAAGATCTCCTCCTGGAAGATTCGCATCGAGTTGCTGCCCTCGAAAATCGTTGGCTCGACGTAGTACCCACCGGAGAGCTCACCGTCCAGCTGCGCCCGTGCGCCACCGGTCAGCACCCGGGCGCCCTCCTGCCGGCCGATGTCCAGATAGGAAAGAATCTTTTCGAGCTGGTCGTTGGACGCCTGCGCGCCGACCATGGTCGCGCTGTCCAACGGGTGCCCCGGCCTGATCTCCCGGGTCCGCGCGACGGCCGCCGCCAGGAAGTCGGCGTAGTGGCCCTGCTGGATCAGCGCCCGCGACGGGCAGGTGCAGACCTCGCCCTGGTTCAGGGCGAACATGGTGAAACCCTCGAGCGCCTTGTCGCGGAAGTCGTCCGACGCGGCGCTGACGTCGTCGAAGAAGATGTTCGGACTCTTGCCGCCCAGCTCCAGGGTGACCGGCCTGATGTTCTCACTGGCGTACTGCATGATCAGCCGCCCGGTCGTGGTCTCGCCGGTGAACGCCACCTTGGCCACCCGCGGCGAGGAGGCCAGCGGCCGGCCCGCCTCGACCCCGAAACCGTTGACCACGTTGACCACACCCGGCGGCAACAGGTCAGCCACCAGGGAAAGCAGATAGTGGATCGACGCGGGCGTCTGCTCGGCGGGCTTGAGTACCACCGCGTTGCCGGCGGCGAGTGCCGGGGCGAGCTTCCAGGTCGCCATGAGCAGTGGGAAGTTCCACGGGATGATCTGCCCGACCACACCGAGCGGCTCGTGGAAGTGGTATGCGACGGTGTCATCGTCGATTTCGGCGAGGGAACCCTCCTGGGCCCGGATCACGCCGGCGAAGTAGCGGAAGTGGTCGATCGCGAGCGGGATGTCTGCGGCGAGTGTCTCGCGGATCGGCTTGCCGTTCTCCCAGGTCTCCGCGATCGCCAGGGCCTGCAGGTGCTCCTGCATCCGATCGGCGACCCGGTTGAGCACCAGGGCGCGGTCGGCGGCCGGGGTACGGCCCCAGGCCCCGGCGGCACCGTGCGCGGCGTCGAGCGCTCGCTCCACGTCCTCGGCGGTACCCCGGGCCACCTCGCAGAAGGGCTGCCCGGTCACCGGGGTCGGGTTCTCGAAGTACCGCCCGCCATGCGGCTTGACGTACTCGCCACCGATGAAGTGGTCGTAGCGGGACTGCCAGTGGGTGGGCGCGTCGTAACGCGTCATGGGGTACCTCCGCCGTCGATGAGGAGTGGACGGCATCGAACTTATGTTTCTCGACGTTGCAGCGACGTTGCACGCGGAACGCCGTACTCCCGGGCGAGCTGGCGGGCCCGCGCCAGGGCGAGCGGCCGACGCGGGGCGCCCGGCGGCAGCGCCCGCGCCAGTGCCTCCCAGGCGGTCAGGTCGTCCGTGCCGGCGGGGGTCGCGGTCCAGGAGACCAGCAGTGCCGGATCCGCGGCCGCCAACACGGCGGCCCGGAGTTGTCCGTCGACCAGCCGGCGCAGTCGGGCCACTCCCGGCGCATCCGAGCCGGGCAACAGGCTCCCGGCGTACGCGTCGATCCCACCCGCCGGGTCGCCCCGTTCCAGCCGGTCGGTGACGGTACGGAAGTCGGCCCGTACCCGGCAGCGCAGTCGGTACGGGCGGGAGTCGAGCAACTCCGGGCCGAGTACGCGGCGTAGCCGGGACAGCTCGGCCCGGAGGGTGACCGGGTGCAGCCGGTCCTCGCCGTACAGGTCGAGGGCGAGCTGTTCCCCGGTGCGCCCCTCCGGGTGGTCCACCAGTAACACCAGCAGTTCGCTGTGCCGCCGGCCCAGCCGGATCCGGCGGCCACCGACCCGTAGCTGAGCCTCGTCCCGGCCGAGCGCGGCCACCTGCACCACCTCCGGCTCGACCTGGGTCATCCCGGCCAGGAACGCCTCGGCGGCCCGGGCGGTGGCCCGGACCAGGGCCAGGCTCTGCGGAGTGGCGAGGTGATCACCACCGGTGATGTCGACCGCCCCGAGCATTCGACCGGTGGCCGGATCATGGATCGGCGCGGCGGCACAGGTCCAGCGCTGGGCGCGGCGGCTGAAATGTTCGGTGGCGAAGATCTGCACGCTGTGGTCCATGGCGAGAGCGGTGCCGGGTGCGTTGGTGCCCGCGTGCGTCTCGTCCCAGCGGGCACCGGGCACGAAGTTCATCTGTTCGGCCCGGCGCAGTACCCCCGGGTGCCCCTCCACCCAGAGCAGCCGGCCGTGGGTGTCGCAGACCGCCATCAGGTGTGCGCCGTCCTGGGCGATCCCACCGAGCAGGTCTCGGAAGATCGGCAGCACCGGGGCCAGCGGGTGCCCGGCCCGGTAGCTCTCCAGCATGTCGTCAACGAGGTCAACGGGTGGGGTGCCCTCCGGGTCCAGTGGCATCGACCGTTCCCACGACCGGCGTACCACCTCCCGCACCCGCTGCGGCCTCGCCCCGGTGAGAAAGGCCGCGTGGGCGGCACCCACCTGCGCGATCCGCTCCGCCGGATCGACGCCGATTTCCAGGGCGAGCCACGGGTCAGCCATCGGCGACCTCCTGGCGCCCATCGTGACCCAGCTCACCCCGGATCGCCAAGTGATGTGTCGTCTACGCTGCTAGATGTGGAGTCCATCGCCTTCCATGTCGCCTCCCGCCCCGCCCACGGTGCGCAGGAGCTGATCGTGCGCCATCCGTACGATGGCCGTGTTGTCGCGCGTACCACCTTCGCCACCGGTGATCAGGTCGAGGCGGCCGTCGCGGCGGTAGCCGCGGTGGCCCCGACGGCCGCGGCCCTCCCCGCCTACCGGCGTGCGGCGGCTCTGGAGCATGTCTCCCGGCGGCTCGCCGAGCGGGCCGACGAGGTGGCGGCACTGATCACCGCCGAGAACGGCAAGCCGGTGAAGTGGGCGCGCGCCGAACTGGGGCGGGCGGTCGAGACGTTCCGGTGGGCCGCCGAGGAGGCCCGGCGCTTCTCCGGTGAGCTGCAACGTCTGGACACCGACCCGGCCGCCGCCGGCCGGCTGGCTCTGGTCCGGCGGGCACCACGGGGCCCCGTGCTGGGGATCTCCCCGTTCAATTTTCCGCTGAACCTGGTGGCGCACAAGGTCGCGCCGGCGATCGCGGTCGGCGCACCGATCATCGTCAAACCGGCACCGGCCACTCCGCTGTCCGCGCTGCTTCTCGGTGAGCTGCTGGCCGAGACCGACCTGCCGGAGGGGATGTTCTCGGTCCTGCCGCTCCCCAACGAGCAGGCCGCCGGCCTCGTCGCCGACCCGCGGCTGCCGGTGGTGTCGTTCACCGGCTCCGGCCCGGTCGGCGCGGCTATCCGCCGTTCGGTACCGGAGAAACACGTCACCCTGGAACTGGGCGGCAACGCGGCCGTGGTGATCTGCGAGGACTGGAGCACGGAGGAGGATCTGACCCACGCCGCGCAGCGGATCGCGACGTTCTCGAACTACCAGGCCGGCCAGTCCTGCATCGCGGTGCAGCGGGTCTACGTGCACGAGTGGCTCTACGACGGATTCCTGCCCCGCCTGGTCGCGGCGGTGCGGGCGCTGCGCACGGGTGATCCCTCGTCCGAGCTGACCGAGGTCGGTCCGCTGGTCTCGGAGTCAGCCGCCCGCCGGGTCGAGGAGTGGGTGGACGAGGCGGTCGCGGCGGGCGCCACAGTCGAGGTCGGTGGGCGCCGGGTCGGGGCCGCGTTCCCGCCCACGGTGCTGTCCGGGGTGCCGAGGGACGCCAAGGTCAGTGTGGAGGAGGTGTTCGGACCGGTGTTGGTGATCGCCCGGGCGAGCACCGACGACGCCGCGTTCGCCGCGGTCAACGACTCGGCGTACGGGTTGCAGGCGGGCGTTTTCACCCACCGGCTGGACACCGCGTTCCGGGCCGGGCAGGTGCTGGAGGTGGGTGGGGTGATCGTCGGGGACGTGCCGTCGTTCCGGGCCGACCAGATGCCGTACGGCGGGGTGAAGGGCTCTGGCGTCGGGCGGGAGGGGGTTCGCAGTGCGATGGACGACTACACCGAACCCCGGGTCCTGGTCCTCACCGACATCGCCGGTTAGGTCTGCGCCGGTCAAGGTCTGCGCCGGCTTGGTCGGGCCGCCGCCGCGACAGGCCGCCGCCCCTCGGGCGGGCCCGCGTCGGCCCGTCGGCCCGTCGGCACGGGACGCCGGCGGGCCAAGCGTCGGTTGTTCGCGGTAGTAGCCTGACCGGCGAATCCCGGCAGCGAGAAACGGCGAGGTGATCATGGCGGTGTGGCGCTCCACGGCACGGCTCGCGGCGGTCTGCGTGGGTGCTGGCACCCTGCTGGCGCTCGGTGTGTCGCCCGCGCAGGCCGCCGAGGACACGGTGCGGGTCAGCGCGGCCGGGAAGTTCAGGGCCGGTGATTCGGCGGAGGAGGTCGTGGTCGAGGTGCGCAAGCGCACCGAGGGCTGCGTACAGCTGCAGGCCGCGCTCACCCTCTACCTCGAGGGCCTCCGGCCGGATCAGGTGCGGGTGCAGGTCAATGCCGGGGGTAGGTGGCTTCCGGTGGAGCTCTCGGCCGGTCGGGGCGGGGTGGCCACCGCCGCGGCCTCGCCAGAGAACCCGCAGCTCTGCAGGGGCAAGCGCGTCAAGCTGCGGTACGAGGTGGCGTTCGCGGCGGACACGGTGGACGGGCAGCTCACCGTCGTCGGTGAGGCCGTCAGCCCGGACGGTCAGGTAATCGGTCGAGATTCCGACGCCGCCAAGGTGATCGGCGGTAGCCCCGCCGCGGCTCCGACGCCCAGCGCCACGCCGGTGCCGACCGTCGCGGCGACGGCGGCCGCAACTACGGCGGCGTCAACGGCTGTTGACGCGGTAACCGATCCGGGGGGTGACGCGGACAGCGCGGCACCGGCGCGGTCGTCCGGCGGTTCGGGTTTCCTCTACGCCGGCCTGGCCATGGTCGCGGTCGGCGTCGTCCTGATCATCCTGCTGGTCCGGCGGTTCCGGGAGGACCGGTCGGTTCCCGCCGGCGGCACCCACCCCCCTGCCGGGTACGGGTATGCCGGCCCCGGTCAGCCGCCGGGCATCCCGCCGGTGCCCCCAATTCCCGGCCAGCGCGGGCCGGGCGCGCCGGCACCGGACGACCGCACCCGGTTCATCCCCCGGCTGCCGGACTGAGCTGGGTACTGTCAGCTCTTCGGCTGGGCCGGAGCGATCGTCCGTGCTCCGATACGCTCAGGCCGTTGACGACGCCAGCGCGAGGAGCGGAGCACGGTGACTGACCTGTCCCAGATCGTGAAGGCCTACGACGTGCGTGGGGTGGTGCCGCACCAGTGGGACGAACAGGTCGCGGAGGTGCTCGGCGCCGCCTTCGCCCAGGTTCTCAACGCTGGCGGGGAGCCCGGTGACGCGGTGCTGATCGCGCACGACATGCGGGACAGTGGGCCCGGGCTCGCGGCGGCCTTCGCCACCGGCGTCCGGACCGCCGGCCGGGGGGTCATCGAGCTGGGCCTGGCCTCGACCGACATGCTGTACTACGCCTCCGGATCGCTTGACCTGCCGGGGGCGATGTTCACGGCGAGCCACAACCCGGCCGGGTACAACGGCATCAAGATGTGCCGCTCGGGTGCGCGTCCGATCGGGCAGGACAGCGGTCTGGCCGAGATCCGGGCGCGGGCCCAGGCGCTGCTGGACGAGGGTGCGGCCCCGCCGGTGGGTGGGGCGAGCGCGCCGGTCCAGCAGCGCGACCTACTCGCGGACTACGCGGCGTACCTGCGCAAGCTGGTTGACCTGACCCGGATTCGACCGCTGAAGGTCGTGGTGGACGCCGGTAACGGCATGGGCGGTTACACGGTCCCGACGGTGCTCGGCGATGCCGCGCTGGCCGCGTTGCCGCTCGAGATTGTGCCGCTCTACTTCGAGCTGGACGGCGCCTTCCCCAACCACGAGGCGAACCCGCTGGACCCGAAGAACCTGGTTGACCTGCAGCGGGCCGTGCGGGCCGGCGGGGCGGATATCGGCCTGGCGTTCGACGGCGACGCGGACCGCTGCTTTGTGGTCGACGAGCGTGGGGAGCCGGTGTCGCCGTCGGCGATCACCGCGCTGGTCGCCGCGCGGGAACTGGCCAAGCACCCCGGCTCGACGGTGATCCACAACCTGATCACCTCGGCTGCCGTACCGGAGATCATCCGGGAGAACGGTGGGCAACCGGTCCGGTCCCGGGTCGGGCACTCGTTCATCAAGGCCGAGATGGCCCGGACCAACGCCGTCTTCGGCGGCGAGCACTCCGCGCACTACTACTTCCGGGACTTCTGGTTCGCCGACACCGGGATGCTCGCCGCGATGCACACCCTGGCAGCGCTGGGCGAGCAGTCGTTGCCGTTGTCGGTGCTGGCCGGAGAGTACGAGCGGTACGTCGCCTCCGGCGAGATCAACTCGACCGTCGAGGACCAGGCGGCGCGGGTGGCCGAGGTGCGGGCCGCGTACCCGGACGCGGAGGTTGACGAGACCGACGGCCTCACCCTGCGTTTCGCCGACCGCGCCTGGTTCAACCTACGGGCCTCCAACACTGAACCGTTGCTGCGACTCAACGTCGAAGCCCCGACCCGGGAACGCATGGCCTCGCTCCGCGATGCGGTGCTCGACCGGGTTCGCCGATAAGATCCCGTGCGCCGGTCGGCGCCACCGACCGGTAACCCAGAGGTGGAAGGAGCCGCGCCGTGGCCCTAGATCCGCAGTTGCTGGAGATTCTCGCCTGCCCGGACACACATCACGCCCCACTCGACTATGACGCCGACGCGCAGACGCTCACCTGTACCGAGTGCGGCCGGATCTTCGAGGTCCGCGACGATGTGCCGGTACTCCTACTTGATGAGGCGCGCGGCGGCCCGGCGGAGCGGTCGTGATCGACGGTACGGCTGGCGTCAGCGGCCACCAGGACGTCGACGAGGCCCGGCTGGACGATCTGGCCGCGCTCATCGAGCGGGACCCCGGTGGGATGCTGCGGCACATCGCGTCCGGCGGGGCGCAGGTCCGCGAGTCGGCCGCCCTCGCCGCCGAGGCCAACCTGTCGGTGTTGGCCGACGAGGGCCGTCCGCGCGCGGTGGTTATCGCGGGAATCGGCACGGCCGGGCGTACTGGTGACGTGCTGGCGACGGTCGCCGGGCCGCGCTGCCCGGTGCCGGTGATCCCACATCGCAGTGCCGGCGTGCCCGGCTGGGTGGGCGCCGCCGACGTGGTGATCGCGGTCAGCGCCTCTGGCCGTAGCCCGGAGGCGCTTGGGGCGGCCGAGGCGGCCCACCGGCGGGGCGCCCGCCTGGTCGCGGTCGGTGCCCCGGATTCCCGGCTACAGTCGGTCGCGGAGCGGGCCCGAGCGCCGTTCATCCCGGTACCCCGACGGGCCCCGGCGCGAGCGAGTCTCTGGGCGCTGACCGTGCCGGTGCTGCTGGCCGCCCGGATGCTCGGTCTGGTCAAGGTCAACGAGGCGGATCTGGCGGAGACCGCGGCCCGCCTGGACGCTGAGGCTGACCGGTGTCGGTCGTCCGCTGAGTCCTTCGTCAATCCGGCCAAGTCCCTCGCGCTGGGTCTGGCCGGCTCGATTCCGATCGTCTGGGGGTCGTCCCCACTGGCCACCGTCGCGGCCCGCCGCTTCGGCGACACGCTCTCGGCGAATGCCCGGTACCCGGTTGTCTCCGGGGCGCTCGGCGAGGCCGGGCGCGGCCGGGTCGGCCTGCTCGACGGGGTCTTCGGCGGGTTGGCTGAGGGGGAGCGGGACATCTTCGCCGATCCTGACCTCACGGCGACGGTGGGGACTCGACTGCGGCTGGTGCTGCTGCGTGACGGCGGCCTCAACCCGGAGGACGACGCCGACGAGCCGCTTGCGGTTGAGGAGCGGCGTGCCGACGCGGTCCAGACCCTCGCCGAGCGGCGGGGGGTGCGCGTTGACGTGGTCACCGCCGAAGGCGGCTCGGCGCTGGAGCGGCTCGCCTCGCTGGTGGCGGTGCCGGACTTCGCCTCGATCTATCTTGCGCTGGCGCATGGCCTGGATCCGATGGCCGTTCCCGCGGTCACCGAGATGAAGGAGTTGGCCAATCAGTGAGCGCAGGTAGGGCCGCCGCGACCCAGCGAAGCGGGGCCGGGACGTGAGCGCCGGTGGTGGGACACGGGCAATCATCGCCGCCCTGTTGGCCAACACGGGTATCGCGGTAACAAAGTTCGTCGCATTCTTACTGACCGGCTCGTCGTCGATGTTGGCCGAATCGATCCACTCGGTCGCAGACGCCGGCAATCAGGGCCTGCTGCTGCTCGGCGGGCGGCGGGCGAAGCGCGCCGCCACCCCACAGCACCCGTTCGGGTACGGCCGGGAACGCTACATCTACGCGTTCATCGTGGCCATCGTGCTGTTCAGCGTCGGTGGCCTCTTCGCACTGTACGAGGCGTACCACAAGTGGTCGCACCCGGAGGGTATCGAAAGCTGGCAGTGGGTGCCGGTCGTGGTTCTGGTGAGCGCCATCGTGATGGAGACATTCTCTTTTCGGACCGCGATCCAGGAGTCGAATCGCGTCCGGGGAAAGCAGTCCTGGGTGCGGTTCGTCCGGCGGGCCAAGGCTCCCGAGCTGCCGGTGGTGCTCCTGGAGGACCTGGGTGCGCTGGTCGGCTTGATCTTCGCGCTCTTCGGGGTCGGCATGACCCTGGTCACCAACGATGGCCGGTGGGACGCCGCCGGTACCGCGATGATCGGTGTCCTGTTGGTGGTGATCGCGGTCATCCTCGCCATCGAGACCAAGAGCCTGCTCCTCGGTGAGGGCGCCGAGGAGCATGAGATCCAGGCAATCGAGCAGGCGATGACCTCCGGTGGCGAGGTGGAGCGAATCATTCACATGAAGACGCTCTACCTCGGCCCCGAGGAGCTCATGGTGGCGGCGAAGATCGCCGTTACCGCGGTTGGCAGCGCCGAGGAGCTGGCCCGGGATATCAACGCGGTGGAGGCAAGGGTCCGCGCCGCCGTGCCGATTGCTCGCGTGATCTATCTGGAGCCGGACGTCTTTGTCGCGTCTGGTGCTGAGCGGACCGTAAGTGAACCCGGCGAGAACGCCGGGCTGTCTGGGGGTTGACCCATGGAATTGTTGTACGGGCCGATCCGAAACTACGCCTGGGGCTCTCGCTCGGCGATCGCCACCCTTCAGGGGCGACCTACGCCGAGTCCGGAGCCGGAGGCGGAGCTGTGGTTGGGCGCGCATCCGGGTGCACCGGCCAGCGTGGACCGGGACGGGGCCCGGGTCAGTCTGGTCGAGTTGTTGTCGGCCGAGCCGGGGCACTGGCTGGGCCAGCAGGTCGTTGATCGGTTCGGCGTTCGGCTGCCGTTCCTGCTCAAGGTTCTCGCCGCCGACGCGCCGCTCAGTCTTCAGGCCCACCCCGATCCGGAGCAGGCCCGCGCCGGCCACGCCGCTGATGCGGCGCGGGAGGCGGGGCAGCGCAACTACGTTGATCCGTTTCACAAGCCGGAGCTGCTGGTGGCGCTGACGCCGATGGAGGCGCTCTGCGGGTTCCGTGCTCCGGCGGAGTCCGCGGAGGTGCTCGCCGCCTTCGGCGTACCGTCGCTGGAGCCGGTGGTGGCCGCCCTGCGGACGGGCGCGGCGGGCCTCGCCGACGCGGTACGTCTCCTGCTGACCTTCCCCGCCGATCAGCGTGCGGGGTTGGTGGCGGCGGTGGCGGCGGCGGCGTTGGACACTCCGGACGCGCGGCTGGCCCGGTCGCTCGCCGACAGCTACCCGGGCGATCCCGGTGTGCTGGTGGCGCTGCTGCTCAACTGGGTGCGGATCGCGCCGGGGGAGGCGATCTGGATGCCGGCCGGGAACCTGCACGCGTACCTGCGCGGAACCGGCGTGGAGATCATGGCGGCGAGCGACAACGTGCTGCGCGGGGGGTTGACGCCGAAGCGGATCGACGTCGACGAACTGTTGCGGGTGCTGCGGTTCGAGGTGTTGGACGATCCGGTGGTGCGGGCGGTGCCGGTCGCGCCGGGTCTGGTCTGCTGGCCGGTGCCGGTGGACGACTTCGCGTTGCATCAGGTCCAGGTGGGCTCGGATCGGCCGGAGGTGACGGTGCCGCTGGTCGGGCCGCGGGTGGTGCTCTGCAGCGCCGGCGCCCTCACCGTGGACGACGGTGCCGGGCCGGTGGAGTTGGGGCCGGGGCAGGCCGCGGTGAGCCCGGCTGCCGCCGGCGCGCTGCGGATCGTGGGTACGGGTGAGGCGTACGTGGCGAGCTCTGGGCTGCGCTGAGTCGCATCCCCCGCAACTCGCAAGTCCGATTTTTCCGGAATGGCTTGACTTGCCGGGATAGTGGTGTGACTCTTTGGGTGCAGCGTTGTCGCGACGACGGTCGCGGGGGCGTGTGGGGAACCAAACCGGGGGGATGTGCGGGGCGGTCGGACCAGGGGCGGAGCGTTCGCCCCGGTGCCGGCCGCCCCGTGCGCTGTCCGGGGAGGGGCGCGGTCAGCCGGTACGCGCGCGTAAGGTGTCTATCGCGCTGCACATCGTCGACAGGAGTACTTCATGACCAGCACCCTTCCGGCGTCCGCCAGCGGGACGTCCCAGCCCACCACCGTCTCCGACGGTGACTACAAGGTTGCGGACCTGTCGCTTGCTGAGTTTGGGCGCAAGGAGATTCGGCTCGCGGAGCATGAGATGCCGGGGCTGATGGCGCTTCGGCAGGAGTTTGGGCAGTCGCGGCCGTTGGCTGGTGCGCGGATTTCGGGTTCACTGCACATGACGGTGCAGACGGCCGTGTTGATCGAGACGTTGGTCGTGTTGGGGGCACGGGTCCGGTGGGCGTCCTGCAACATCTTCTCCACCCAGGACCACGCCGCTGCCGCGGTGGTGGTGGGTCCGGAGGGCTCCCCGGAGGCGCCGGCGGGTGTGCCGGTCTTCGCCTGGAAGGGCGAGTCGCTGGAGGAGTACTGGTGGTGCACCGAGCAGGCGCTGACCTGGCCGGGTGACGAGGGTCTGAACATGATCCTCGACGACGGTGGCGACGCCACAATGCTGGTGCACAAGGGCGTCGAGTTCGAGCGGGCCGGTGCGGTGCCGGCTGCGGGCGCCGATGACAGCGAAGAATTCACGGTCTTCCTTGACCTGCTGCGTCAGTCGCTGGAGCGCGACGGCGGAAAGTGGACCCGGTTGGCGAGCGGCATCCGTGGCGTGACGGAGGAGACGACCACGGGCGTACACCGCCTGTATGAGATGCACCGGGCGGGCTCGCTGCTGTTCCCGGCGATCAATGTTAATGACGCGGTCACGAAGAGCAAGTTCGACAACCGGTACGGGTGTCGGCACTCGTTGGTCGACGGGATCAACCGCGCCACCGACGTGTTGATCGGTGGCAAGGTCGCGGTGGTCATCGGCTACGGCGACGTGGGCAAGGGGTGCGCGGAATCGCTGCGTGGCCAGGGAGCCCGCGTGGTGGTGGCCGAGATCGACCCGATCTGTGCGCTCCAGGCGGCGATGGACGGTTACCAGGTCGCCACGGTGGAAGACGTGGTGGAGACCGCCGATATCTTCATCACGGCGACCGGTTGCTTCGATGTGATTACCAACGAGCACATGGCGCGGATGAAGCACCAGGCGATCGTCGGTAACATCGGGCACTTCGACAATGAGATCGACATGGCGGGGCTGGCGCGTCGGACGGATGTGACGCGGGAGAACATCAAGCCGCAGGTGGATGTGTGGCGGTTCGATGACGGGCACGCGGTGATCGTGCTCTCGGAGGGGCGGCTGCTGAACCTGGGCAACGCGACCGGCCACCCGTCGTTCGTGATGTCCAACAGCTTCGCCGACCAGACGATCGCTCAGATCGAGCTGTTCACGAAGACCGACGAGTACCCGACGGGCGTGTACGTGCTGCCGAAGCACCTGGACGAGAAGGTCGCGCGGCTGCACCTGGACGCGCTGGGTGCGCGGCTGTCAACGCTGACGAAGGAGCAGGCGGCGTACCTCGGGGTGCAGCAGGAGGGTCCGTTCAAGCCGGACCACTACCGCTACTGAGGCGCGACGCCCTGCACGGTTGGCTATCTCGTGTGTTGGCCGGCGCCGCCCAACTGGGCGGGGCCGGCCAGCCCGGGGCGGCCGCTGCTGCCCGCCGCCAGCCCGGGCGAGCACCGGATCCCACGTTCGGTACTGGCGTCGGTGGGCGCTGCCAGGGATCATGGTGACAGGCTGGTCCGATCAGCCGACCGTGCGGCCGACGGTGACGTCCGGGCCGCGGGGTGCTGGGTAACGGCGGCCGACGGCATCGGTGCCAGCGGACGTGGATCCCGCCACGGAGGCGGACGTGGATCCCATGACGGAGATGGGGATGGAAGATTAATCCCATGAGAGCTCGGGTACTGGTGGTTGACGATGACCCCGCCCTCGCCGAGATGCTGGGCATTGTCCTGCGCAGCGAGGGCTTCCTGCCTTCGTTCGTGGCCGACGGCGAACGTGCGCTGGCCGCGTTCCGGGAGAACCGGCCGGACATCGTACTGCTCGATCTGATGCTGCCGGGCATGAGCGGCATTGACGTGGCCCGGTCGATCCGGGGCGAGTCGGGTGTACCGATCGTCATGCTGACTGCCAAGAGCGACACGGTTGATGTCGTCCTGGGGCTGGAGTCCGGGGCGGACGACTACGTGGTGAAGCCCTTCAAGCCGAAGGAACTGGTGGCCCGGATGCGGGCCCGGCTACGCCGGGGCGAGGATGCCGCCCCCGAACTGCTCACCATTGGTCCCCCGGGCAACCAGATCACCATCGACGTGCCGGCGCATACCGTCAGCCGGAACGGCGAGGAGGTGAAGCTGACGCCGTTGGAGTTCGACCTACTGGTCGCGCTCGCCCGTAAGCCGCGGCAGGTCTTCACCCGGGAGGTCCTGTTGGAGCAGGTCTGGGGGTACCGGCACGCCGCCGACACCCGCCTGGTCAACGTGCACGTCCAGCGGCTCCGGGCCAAGATCGAGCCAGATCCGGAGCGCCCGGAAATCATCCTCACCGTGCGCGGCGTGGGCTACAAGGCGGGTACCGGATAACCTGGCCACACTGTGGCCAACTCCCTGGTTCCCGACTCCACCACGAACGGCTCCCCGCGCCGCCTCGGCGCCGGGGAACTGTGGCGTGCCGTCGGCGGGTGGGGCGCTCGGCTGGTCGCCGGGCTGCACCAGGGCTGGCGGCGCTCGTTGCAGGTGCGGGTCGTGACCATTACGCTCCTCACCTCCAGCCTGCTGGTTGGTGGCTTCGCCTACCTCATCGCAGACAAGATCACCAACATCCTGCTGGAGAACGCCGAAGCCGATGTGCAGGACCGGCTGAACAGTGGTGCGGCGTACGCGGCCAAACAGCTCGGGCTCTACCACAAGCCAGAAGAGGCGCAGTTCCAGGAGACCGTTGACGGGACGGTGAACTACCTGGCCGGCGGCGGCCCCCAGCAGGCGACCGGGGTGGTGGTCGCCCTGATCGCGGACAATGCCGAGGGGGTGATCCAGCCCCGAACCGCCCCGGCGGTGGACAACTTCGGCTCGTTGATCGGCCCAGAGATGCGCGCCACTGTCGCCGCGGGCGAGGTCGCCAGTCAGATCAGCACCGGCCGGCTCGGTGAGACCGATACGAAGTATCTGACCTACGGCTCGCCGGTACCGACCCAGTTCGGTCAGGTAGAGCTCTATTACCTCGTTCCGTTAACCCGGCAGGATGCCACCGCCGCCGACGCGCGGGCGACCGTGGTCGGGACCGGTATCGCCCTGGTGGTGCTGCTCGGGCTGCTCGCCGCTCTGGTGACCCGGCTGGTGGTGTTGCCGGTCCGGGTGGCGGCCCGGACCGCGCAACGCCTCTCCGCCGGCCTGCTCGACCAGCGGATGGCGGTCAACGGCGAGGACGATCTGGCGCTGCTCGCCGAGTCCTTCAACCAGATGGCGACCAACCTGCAACGGCAGATCCTCCGGTTGGAGGAGATGTCGCGGCTGCAGCGCCGCTTCACCTCGGATGTCTCGCACGAGCTGCGGACGCCGTTGACCACGGTCCGGATGGCCGCAGACCTGATCTTCGCCGAGCGGGATGAGTTCGATCCGGCCGTGGCCCGGAGCGCCGAGCTGCTCCAGACGGAGCTGGACCGGTTCGAGGAACTGCTGACCGACCTGCTGGAGATCAGCCGATTCGATGCCGGCTTCGCCGCGCTGGATGCCGAACCCACCGATCTGGTACCGGTCGTGCACCGGGTGGTGGGTCGGCTGGCCTGCCTCGCCGAGCGGGTCGGGGTCACCGTCGAGCTGGATCTGCCGGGAGGCCCGGTCATCGCCGAGGTCGATCCGCGTCGTGTCGAGCGGGTGCTGCGGAACCTGGTCGGCAACGCCGTCGAGCACGGCGAGGGTAAGCCGGTGCACATCACCCTGGGGGCGGACGAGACCGCGGTGGCGGTCACGGTGCGTGACCGTGGGTTGGGGCTCAAACCGGGGGAGGAGAAGTTGATTTTCAACCGGTTCTGGCGAGCTGACCCGTCGCGGGCCCGACAGACCGGGGGCACCGGGTTGGGCCTGTCGATCAGCCTTGAGGACGCCCGGCTGCACCGCGGGTGGCTGGAGGCGTGGGGCGCACCAGGGCAGGGGGCCCAGTTCCGGCTCACCCTGCCGGCGCGGGCCGGCGACCGGCTGACCTCCTCGCCGCTGCGGCTGGTTCCCGCCGACGTGCGGCTGCCGTGTGGCGGCCCACGCGAGGGCGGCCTGCTCGCCATCGGTCCGGGCAGCGCGGGGGCGCTGGCGGTCGGTCCCGCACCGACCGATGGCGCGGAGGCCCGACCGTGAGCCGGCAGGTGCTCGCCGGCCTGCTCGGTGGCGTTCTCCTCGTCACCGCGGGCGGTTGCGGGATCCCGGGAGAGACCGAGGTACGCGTCGAGGGCCCCGGCCCGGCGGCCGAGACGGGTACGAGTAGCGGGGGCCGGTTCGCGCCGCCGCCTCGTACCGCGGCGGACAGCCGGGAGGAGTTTGTCGACAACTTCCTCGCCGCCACGGCCGGGGAGCCGGGTGGGGCGTACGACCGGGTTAGCGAGTTCGTCGTTCCCGAGGACCGAGCCCGGTTGCCGCGGAAAGAGGGGAGCGAGGTAGCGCTGACCGTGGTGCGGCTGCTCGCGGAGCCGGTCATCGTCCCCGGGCCGGAGGAGATCCAGGTCACCCTGACGGTGCAGCAGGTCGGGCAGCTGACCGCCGACGGGGTGCTGGCGCCACCGGAGGCCACCCCGGCCACGTACGAATTCGGCCTGCGGCCGTTCGCGCCGGAGGGTGGGGACGACGTTGAGTGGTATGTGACGAATCCACCGAACGTGCTCCTGCTCAGCGTCGAGGCGCTGCAGTTTTACTACAAGCCCTGGACGATCTACTTCTGGAGCTCGGATCGGCTGCGCCTGGTGCCGGACCAGCGTTACCTGGCGCTCGCCGTGCCCGAGGACCGGCTGGTCAGTGAGGTGGTCCGGTGGCTGGTCGGTGGCCACTCCGCCTGGCTGAAGCGGGCGATCAGCGGGTTGCCGGACGGTACCAACCTGATCAACAACGCCACCCGGACGGACGACCGCTGGGAGGTCAACCTGGACATGGCCGGTGCGGACAGTACCCGGCTGAATCTGCTCGCCACCCAGCTGGTGTGGTCGCTGCCGGAGCTGACCGGGCAGCTCGAACTCAAGATCCGCAACCAGTCGCAGGTGACCATCAAGGATGTGGGGGAGCACCGGAGGCTGAATCCGGTGTATCAGGTCAATACCATCCCGCAGCCCTTCTGCGTCTACGAGGGGGCGATCCGTTCCCTCGGCCCGACCGCTGCGCCGGTGACGACGGCCGAGAACGACAAGGTGCTCTCGGCCGGTATCAGTTATTCCGGGCAACGCACCCTCGCGGCGCTCGCGGTTGATGCCGGGGATGGGCGGCAGCGACTCGCGGTCGAGGTCGGTTCCGCCCCCCTCACCTCGTTCACCGCGAGTCAGGAGACGTTCCGGACGGTGGGTCGTCCGGTCTGGCTGCGTTCGGCGCAACCGCAGCGGCCGGTCGGCCTGGTCGTCGCCGACGACCGGTTGTACCGCTTTGACGAGGCGGCCAAGCTGGAGCCGGTGCAGCTGAGCCTCGGGGGCGTGACAGCGGTGGCCGGTGCCCTGGACGGCCATCGACTCGCGATCGTCAGCGAAGGCGAGCTCTACCTGGCGGCGGTGAGCCACGATGGGGACACCCTCGCCGTCGGGCCGCCCCGCCGGACCCACACCTCCCTCGGCGGGCTCACCGCGGTCGACTGGTACAGCGAGAACAGCCTGGTGGTGGCCGGTTCGAAGGGCGGCAAACGAGTGCTCTACGAGGTCGGAGTGGATGGGTCCCGGGAGACCAAGCTGCATGTCACCGGCGCTATCGTGACGCACCTGGCGGCGTACCCGGTGCATCCGGAGGCCCCGTACCGCACGGTGATGTATGAGGCCAACGATGTGGCGTACCAGGGCTTTCCGTTCGAGCGGATCACCCCGGAGCAGGTACGGGACCTCGCGCCGAACGACGCCCAGACCAGCGACCCGTCCGCGCCCCTCCTGCTTTTCTGATCAGCGATGCGGGGCCTCGGTCGAGTCGTCCAGGATCTCGGCACACTGGTGCTGCCGGTGGAGTGCGCCGGATGTCGGGACCGGCGACCCGGGCTGCGGCACGGTGTCTGCCCGGAGTGCGTCGCGGTGCTGGGCGACCTGCGTCCGCGGCCGGTACGTCCGACGCCGGCTCCGGAGGGGCTGCCGCCCTGCGTGGCGCTCGGCCCCTACACGGGCCCGCTGCGCGAGGTGCTGCTCGCGTACAAGGACCATGGCCGGCACGGGCTGGCTCGGCCGCTGGGCGCGCTGCTCGCCGAGGTGGTGGCGGCCGCGGTCGGCCCGGTGCGTCCGGTGTCGTTGGTGCCGGTGCCGGACACCCCGGCTGCGGCGCGGGCCCGGTACGGCGACCACCTGAGCCGGTTGGCCCGGCACTGCGCGGACCGGTTGCGGCGGGCCGGCTGGCCGGTCGAGGTCCGTTCCGCGGTGCGGGCGCTGCCCCGGCCGGACTCGGTGACGTTGGACAGCGCGGGCCGGGCGGCATCGGCCGCCGTGGCGTTTCGGGCCCGGCGCCGGTGGCGGCCGATGCCGGCGGGTGCGGCGCTGGTTGTGGTGGACGACATCGTCACCACCGGCTCGACGCTCACCGCGGTGAGTCGGGTGCTGACCGCGACTGGCGGGGTGCCTTCGGTCGCGGCGGTGCTTGCGGCGACCGAGCGGAGGCGCCGGTAACTGACCGTAATTTCTTTCTCCCCTGGGTGAACGATTCAGGAAAAATACTGGACTGTCCTGAAAACCAGGGGTGACGGTCGGCCGAACAGGAGTTAGCGTTCTGCTGTCGGGGGAAGTAGGAGTTCTCCCACCTCCCGGCGGTGAAGGGAGGCGTAGCCGCACTGACCGGTCGACGCTGGGTGGGACCGTCCCGAGGGCGCGACCGGGGTACCGCAGTAACGACCATCCGAACGAGGGAGGTCACGTGGACATCGTGGTCAAGGGCCGGAACGTCGAAGTTCCAGATCATTTCCGGGTGCACGTAGCGGAGAAGCTCGCCAAGATCGAACGCTACGACCACAAGATCATCCGGGTTGATGTCGAGCTGTTCCATGAGCGCAATCCGCGTCAGGCGGACCACTGTCAGCGGGTGGAGATCACCTGCGTTTCGCGGGGCCCGGTGATGCGGGCCGAGGCGGGCACGAGCGACTTCTACAGCGCGCTCGACGCGGCCATCGCCCGGCTGGACGCCCGGATGCGCCGGGCGGCCGACCGCCGTCGGGTCCACCACGGCCGGCATGCCCCCATCTCCGTCGCCGCCGCCACCGCCGGACTGCCGGTGACCGACCTCGTCGCCGGGCCGCTGTCCGCCGACGCTGCCACGTCGACAGCGGTTGCCGAGCGGACCGAGGAGGAGCGCGACGACCAGCCGTGGCACATCGCCCGGGAGAAGATCCACCCGGCCGAGCCGATGACCATCGACGACGCCCTGTTCCAGATGGAGCTGGTCGGGCACGACTTCTACCTGTTCCAGGACAAGGAGTCCGGCCGGCCCAGCGTCGTCTATCGGCGGCATGCCTACGACTACGGGATCATCTCCCTGGCCGTCTGACACCCCAGGTACGGGCCGAGCACATCGGTGGCCGGCCCCCGGACACGGTCCGTCGGGGTTGGGCTTCAGGCCGAGCAGCGCTTCGCTGACCGGCCTGGAGCCGGGGCTGGTCAGCGGGCTCAGCGTGCTCCGGGCGCCTCGGTCAGGTCGCCCGGGAGCAGGCCGAAGAGCGTGCTGTCCCTCCGTAGCCCGTCCCCGGCGGGGAAGCGCCCGCGTACCCGTCCCTCCCGGCGGAACCCGGCCCGTTCCAACACCCGCTCCGAGGCGATGTTGCCGGCGTGGGTGTCCGCCCAGATCCGGCCGAGCCGGACCTCGGTGAATCCCCACTCGGCGAGCAGTCGGACCGCCCGGGACGCGTACCCGAGTCCGCGCCAGGCCGGCAGCAGGCCGTAGCCGACCATGCCCTGTTGGAACTGCGGGTTGTCGAGGACCAGTTGGCAGATGCCGGCGGTGACCCCACTGCTCGCGTCGATGATGACCAGGTTCGCGACCTGGTCCCGCAGCCAGCGGGACTGCACCTCCCGGCAGTTCCGTTCGATGTCCGCCCGCCGCGGCGGCTCCGACGGCACCATGACCGCGACCGTCTCGGGCTGGGTGTGCAGGTGGTACATGGCCTCCGCGTGCTGCGGGCCGCGCGGTCGGAGCTCCACCACGCCGTCGGTGAGCCGGCCGTCGGGTAGGTCCGGCAGCAACCGTGGAGCCGGCCCCGGGGGGTCGTCGGCGAGCCGCGCCCAGGTGAGGAGATCAGCCCATTCGCCGTCTCGGCCGCGGCTCGCCAACCGGCGTACGCCCTCGGGGCGGAAGCCGGCGGCCAGCGCCACCCGCTGGCTGGCGATGTTCTCCGGGACGGTGAGGAGTTCCAGCCGGCGAATCCCGCTGGCGAAGGCCCGTTCGGCGAGGGTCCGGGTCGCCGCAGTGGCGACGCCGCGCCCCCGCGCCCACGGGGCGACCCAGTAACCGATCGCCGCCTCCTGGCGGCTGGGGGCCGGGTCGTTCAGCCCGACCGTGCCGAGGAGCCGATCCGTTTCGCGGTCCGTGATGGCGTACGCGGCCCCACCGCCGGCCCAGGCCGCGGGCGCCCCTTCGGTGATCCACCACCGGGCGTCCGCCTCGGTGTACGGCGATGGCAGCGCTGGCAGGAAGTGCTGGACCAGCGGGTCGGAGCAGGCGGCTGCGGTGTCGGGGATGTCCTCGAGGCGGGACAGGCGCAGCCTGATCCCGGGCCCGTCGATGGTCTCCGGTGTCATGGCCGCCGCCGGCCCGGGGCGCGGTGTCGATCGGTCCGGCCCCGGTCTCGATCCGGTCTCGGTCCGCCGCGGCCCGGTCTCGGTCCCGGCCGGCGGCTCCGCGGGGAGGTCTCCGTCCGGCTCATTGATCTCGATTCGTCTCACCTGGGTCATCGTGCCGGATTGTTCGCCCACGGCGTAACCGGATTGGTCCCGCCCGCTCGGACCGGGTGCGTTATGTCCGCTTTGGCAGAGCGGACCCCGCCACCAGTGACCATCGCCGCGATGGAGCGCCTACGATGGTTCGAGACTGTCTAGGGGAGCGTTGATCCGTGTCGATTCTGGAAAAGGTCCTCCGTGCGGGCGAGGGGCGCCTGGTGCGCCGACTCAAGGCGATCGCCGCCGCCGTCAACTCCATCGAGGACGACTACGTCAACCTCACCGACGACGAGCTGCGGGAGATGACCGCGCAGTTCCGGGAGCGGCTGGCGGAGGGCGAGACCCTCGATGACCTGTTGCCCGAGGCGTTCGCGGTCTGTCGCGAGGGCGCCGCCCGGGTGCTTGGCCAGCGCCCGTACGACGTCCAGGTGATGGGTGGCGCGGCGCTGCACTTCGGCAACATCGCCGAGATGAAGACCGGTGAGGGGAAGACCCTCACCTCGGTCATGCCGGTCTACCTCAACGCGCTCTCCGGCGACGGCGTGCACGTGATCACCGTCAACGACTACCTGGCCGAGCGGGACGCCGCCTGGATGGGCCGGGTGCACGAGTTCCTCGGGCTCACCGTCGGCGTCGTGCTGCCCAACCGGCCCGCCGCCGAGCACCGCGCCGCCTACGAGTGCGACATCACCTACGGCACCAACAACGAGTTCGGCTTCGACTACCTGCGCGACAACATGGCGTGGTCGAAGGAGGACCTGGTCCAGCGGGGCCACAACTTCGCCGTCGTGGACGAGGTCGACTCGATCCTGATCGACGAGGCCCGCACCCCGCTGATCATTTCCGGCCCGGCCGAACACTCCGCCCGCTGGTACGGCGAGTTCGCCGCGGTGGTCGCCCGCCTCCAGGTCGGCAAGGAGGGTGAGGGCGACTACGAGGTCGACCGGGCCAAGCGCACGGTCGCGGTGACCGAGCGGGGAGTCGGCAAGGTCGAGGACCGGCTCGGCATCGACAACCTCTACGAGTCGGTCAACACGCCGCTGGTCGGTTACCTGAACAACGCGATCAAGGCGAAGGAGCTCTTCAAGCGGGACAAGGACTACATCGTCAGCGAGGGCGAGGTCCTGATCGTTGACGAGTTCACCGGCCGCATCCTGCACGGGCGCCGCTACAACGAGGGCATGCACCAGGCGATCGAGGCCAAGGAGGGGGTGGAGATCAAGCAGGAGAACCAGACCCTGGCCACCATCACCCTCCAGAACTACTTCCGTCTCTACGGGAAGCTCGCCGGGATGACCGGTACCGCCCAGACCGAGGCGGGCGAGTTCAACAAGGTCTACCAGGTCGGGGTGGTGACCATCCCCACGCACCGGCCGATGGTCCGGGAGGACCGCTCCGACGTCATCTACAAGACCGAGAAGGCCAAGTTCAACGCGGTCATCGAAGACATCGTCGAACGGCACCAGGCCGGCCAGCCGGTGCTCGTCGGCACGGTCTCGGTGGAGAATTCCGAAATTCTCGCGCAGCTCCTGCGCCGTCGCGGCATCCCGCACTCGGTGCTGAACGCGAAGTTCCACGCGCGTGAGGCGGAGATCGTGGCCCAGGCGGGGCGGAAGGGCGCGGTCACCGTCGCCACCAACATGGCCGGCCGCGGCACCGACATCCTGCTCGGCGGTAACCCGGAATTCCTCGCCGCCAACGAGCTGCGCCAGCGTGGGCTCGACCCGGCCGAGCACGAGGAGGAGTACGCCAAGGCGATGGAGGAGGTCCTGCCCACCTGGAAGCAGGCCTGCGACGCCGAGGCGGAGGAGGTCTCTGCCGCCGGCGGCCTCTACGTGCTGGGCACTGAGCGGCACGAGTCGCGGCGCATCGACAACCAGCTGCGCGGTCGATCGGGTCGCCAGGGCGACCCGGGTGAGTCCCGTTTCTACCTGTCGCTGCAGGACGAGTTGATGAAGCGTTTCCGTTCCGGCGCCGTCGAGGCGGTCATGGAGCGCTTCAACATCCCGGAGGACGTGCCCATCGAGTCCAAGATGGTCACCCGCCAGATCAAGACCGCGCAGGCCCAGATCGAGTCTCAGAACGCCGAGATCCGCAAGAACGTCCTCAAGTACGACGAGGTCATGAACAAGCAGCGGCAGGTGATCTACGCTGAGCGGCTTCGGGTGCTCAACGGCGAGGACCTGTCGGACCAGGTCCGGAACATGATCGACGATGTCGTCGAGGCGTACGTCCGCGGCGCCACCGCCGAGGGCTACGCCGAGGACTGGGATTTCGAGCAGCTCTGGTCCAGCCTCAAGCAGCTCTACCCGGTGGGCATCACCATCGAGGAGCTGGAGGAGGAGGCCGGCGGAAGCCGGGCGAGCATCGATGTCGACTTCCTGCTCAGCCGGCTCAAGGAGGACGCGAACGCCGCGTACGGCCGCCGCGAGGAGCAGCTCGGCACGGAGGGGGTCCGGCAGCTCGAGCGGATGGTCCTGCTCCAGGTGATCGACCGCAAGTGGCGTGAGCACCTCTACGAGATGGACTACCTCCAGGAGGGCATCAGTCTTCGGGCCTACGCCCAGCGGGACCCGGTGGTGGAGTACCAGCGCGAGGGTTTCGACATGTTCGCCACCATGATGGACGGCATCAAGGAGGAGACGGTCGGCTTCCTCTACAACCTGGACGTGCAGGTTCAGGAGCCGGAGCCGGCGGCCGACGAGGTCAAGCTTCTGGAGAAGCCGGTCGAGGTCCGGGCCAAGGGCCTCGGTCGCACGCCACAGCAGCAGGGCCTGCAATACTCCGCGCCGACCATCGACGGGGAGGCCGGGCGCGGCTCGGTCGCCGTGGAGCAGGCCGACGAGCCGGCGCCGCGGAAGGCCCGGACCGCTCCGGCCGCCCCCGGGCAGAGCGCGCCGCCCGCCCCGCAACGGCCGGGCCGCGGTGCGCCTGGCCACGCCGTCGCCGCCGGCACCGCCCGCCGGGCGGCACCGGGGCAGGCCGAGGGCGGCAACGGTCCGTCGCGAAACGCGCCGTGTCCGTGCGGCTCGGGCCGTAAGTACAAGCGCTGCCACGGCTCGCCCAACGGCGGCGCCTGACCGACCTGTGCTGACGGTGTGCACGCAACGTGTGCGCACCTTCTCACAGAACGTTGAGAGCGGTGCAGTGCCAGCTGCCGCGACGCTGTTCGAGGCGGATCGCCATCGCCCAGGTCCTGCCGGCTGGCCCGGCCAGCACGGCGGCTGCCTCGATGACCGCGGCTCGCGGCTGGCATACCCGCAGCCGACGTAGGCGCGTGCCGGGCCGGGTGGAGCGGCGTCGCGCCGGCCCCGCCCGGGCGGTGGCGCGGGTCAACTCGGCCGCCAGCTCGGCCGCCCGGCCTGGGTCGAGTAGCCGGCGCAGCTGGCTGTGGGGTCGGTAGCCGTTGATCACCTCCAGGCAGGTGGTGACGAACCGATGCGCAACCCGGGTCGCCTCGGGGGTGGCGGTGGCCAGCGCGCTGGCGGGCAGTCGGGTCGGTGCGCGCCGGGGCCGGGCTGGGCCCGGCCCGACTCCGCGACGCTGGTCGGGCGAGCGGGGCAGCGGGCCTGGGCCCAGCTGGAACAGGTCGAGGGCGAGTTGCCCGTCGATCGGCCAGTGGGCGGGGTCGTCCTCGACGCAGGGCGGGTCGATAGACGGGGCCGGGCGAAGCCGGACGGGGGGACGAGTCGGCTCGGGGCGGCGGACAGCAGGCATCCCGGCCCTCCAGATTCTTGTGTTTGCCTTCGTTTGCCTACGGCAGCCACGATTCTGGAGGACGAAAGAGGCAACGGTCAATGCCTGTGGATGCGGGACGGCTGGCGGGGTTACTCCGGCTCCCGTTCGACGAGCGGGTTGTCACGAACCCACTCGGCGGTCTCCGCGTACTTGTGGTTGATGTACTCCTCCAGCCGCGTGCGCTCCACCCGCCACTGACCACGTCCGCCGATCTTGATCGCCGGCAGCTCACCGCTGCGTACCATGTGGTAAACCTGCGAGTCCGACACGTTCAGCTCGGTGGCGACCTCGGACAGCAGCAGGAACCTCGGCTCCGCCACGCAAACTCCCCTGAGTTGGCTGCGTTTGCCTTAGTTTGCCACCAGCAGGGCCCCAAAGGCAGTGGGGTCCACCGGGCCACCGCGAGTGCGCTCGGCAACACTCCGGGAGCCCGGCTTTCGTCCAGTCAGCCCGGGGTGTATGACGGTCACGGCGTACGGCATGACCGGCGCACCCAGACCGGCATCCGCCGGTGGAGCTGAACCAGGGAGAACCGGTGACCAATGAGCATGTCCGGGTGTATGTCCCGGCGACCGTGCCGATGCTGACCCTGCTGCGGACCGCCGGGCTTCCCGCGGCCTCCGCACACGCGGTCACCCCGGCGCTGCGCGAGTGGTACGCCGAGGGGGACGAGGAGGAGCTGGAGTACGTCGCGTTCACCCGAGCGGCCCAGGACGCGCTCCAACTCCTGCAGGCCGACGAGACGGCGCCACGCCGCCGGGTCGTCGTCTCGGCCGATCTGCCCGCGGCAACGGTCGGACCGGGTGACGCGGACCTGGGGTCCAGCACGGTCGAGCTGGCCGGCCCGGTACCGGTGGGGGCGGTGGCCGCCATCCACGTGGACGGGGTGGACGCGGTCCAGGATGTCGCCGCCGCGGCCCGGGTGGTGACCGATGCCCTCGGCGGTGATCCGGATGCGCAGTTCGCCGTTGACGGCGCCGAGGACCATGAGCTGGAGTGGTACGACAGCACGGAGCTGGACCAACTCCTCGAATTGGGCTAGCCCAGCCGCTCGACCCGGCCGGCCGTACCCGGTCTGCTCCGGGCTGGCTCCGAACGCCCTCCGGTCGGAAGCGGGCTACGCCCCGTCCGGGTCCTCCTCGTCCAGCGGAGCCGGGCCGAGAGTACGGCCGAAGGCAATCATCGCGGTCAGCGCGCCGACGAAGAGCACCCAGATCCCGTTGTCCACCCGTGAGGTGCCGAGCGAGGTCTGTGCCACGGCGTCCGCCTCGCTGAGCGCGCCAGCCAGGTCGAGCAGCCGCCGCCCACCGATGCGCAGGATCACCTCGGCGACGAGCAGCAGCAGGCCGGGGCCGGCCCCGGCGACCAGGTAGGCCGGCCAGCGCAGGGTGGGCGGATCGTTGCGGTGCATCGCCGCCCGGCGCCGGGACCAGGTCAGATAGCCGAAGGCCAACAGCCCCGCCACCAGGCCGGCGAGCAGGGATTCGGTACGGGAGACCCACGTCGCGGCGTTGAGCAGCGACTCCTGGGTTTCGCCGGCGCCGAAGAGGTTGAAGAGTGGGTCCCGCGCCCAGCTGAACGCCACGACGAAGAGGAGCGTGCCGAGACCGGCGGCCACCACCGCGCCGATCACCGGGGCGGTCCGCGCCGCGGCGATGCCCCCGCCGATGATGGCGGCGGCGGCGGTGGTGCCGGCGATCACGTTGGTGGTGGCCGTGTCGGCGTAGGTCAGGTTGATGGCGAAGGCGGCGGCGAGCCCGATCAGCAGTCCGCTGGCGACCGCCACGACAAAGCGCAGGGTGGCCCGGTCTCGACCCTGCTGGGCGAGCAACTCCGCTCCGAACAGCGCGAAGGCGGTGCCGGCGACGAGCGCGGCAGAGATCACTCCGGGTAGGGCGAAGGCGGAGAGGCTGATCACGGTGAATCCGGCCGCCGCCGAGTCGATCACCGCGCGGGTCGACCAGAGCATGGCGGTCAGCCAGCCGAGCGCCAGCAGGCCGAGCATCGGCGCGCCGGTGGCGGGTAGGCCGGCCCTTGTCGGCGCCGATGGCGTGCCGGTCGCGCGCGAGCCCGCCGCGTTCGGGGGCTCCGTGGTGGCGGAGTCGCCGGGCTGCTTCGTCATCGTTGTCCCTTCGACCGGCAGTCGGCCGGCGGCGCGGCCGGTGCTTCACCGGCCCACCAGGGTACGCGTCCGTCGTCGTCGGCCCGGGAGCCGTGTCGGCCGGTGCGCGGAGAGTTGGGTGGTGGGGAAAAGGGTCCAAACGTGGGAGTATCAGTCGAGGTCCCGCCGCCGTGTCTGGCCCCTGCGGCCCCGGTGTCTGGCGTCCGGCCACCCGGCCGACGCTCCGCGGGTCCGCTACCCCCACTGCCCCGAACGCCCAGGAGCCTTGTGATGGACGCCGTCTTCTCCGTGCCCGAGCCCCACAACGAGCCGGTACGCCACTACGAGCCGGGGGACACCGACCGGGACCGGCTGCAACGGCGGCTGGTCGAGCTGGCCAGCGACCGGATCGACCTGCCGATGACCATCGCGGGCGAGCAACGGATGGCCGGCGGTGCCTCGATCGACGTGGTGCAGCCCCACCGACACGCGCACGTGCTGGGCGTCACCGCCCACGCCACCCACGACAACGCTCGCGCCGCGGTGCAGGCCGCCAAGGACGCGGCGCCCGGCTGGCGGGCGTTGCCGTTCGCGGAGCGGGCAGCGATCTTCCTGCGCGCCGCTGACCTGCTCGCCGGGCCCTGGCGGGACACGCTCAACGCCGCCACGATGCTCGGCCAGTCGAAGACCGCGTTCCAGGCGGAGATCGACGCGGCCTGTGAGTTCATCGACTTCCTTCGGTTCAACGTCCACTTCGCTCGCCGGCTCCTCGCCGAACAGCCCCTCTCCTCGTCGGGCACCTGGAACCGGTTCGACCACCGTCCGCTCGAGGGCTTCGTCTACGCGATCACCCCGTTCAACTTCACCGCGATCGCCGGCAACCTCCCCTCGGCGCCGGCCCTGCTCGGCAACACGGTGGTCTGGAAGCCGGCCCCCACCCAGCAGTTCGCCGCGCACTTCACGATGCGGCTCTTCGAGGCGGCGGGCCTGCCCCCCGGCGTGATCAACATGGTCACCGGGCGGGGCGCGGAGGTGTCCGACGTGGTGCTGACCGACCCCGACCTGGCCGGCATCCACTTCACCGGCTCCACCAAGGTCTTCCAGCAGCTCTGGCGAACCGTCGGTGAGGAGATCGCCCACTACCGGACCTACCCGCGCCTGGTCGGTGAGACCGGCGGCAAGGACTTCGTGGTCGCCCACCCCAGCGCTGATGTGGACGCGCTGCACACCGCGCTGATCCGGGGCGCGTACGAGTTCCAGGGTCAGAAGTGCTCCGCGGCCTCCCGGGCGTACATTCCACGGTCGTTGTGGGCGGGTGGGCTGCGGGACCGGCTCGCCGCTACCGCGGAGGCGCTCACCTACGGCGACGTCACCGACTTCAGTAACTTCGGTGGCGCCGTCATCGACGCCAAGGCGTACGCGCGGCACACCGCCGCCCTGAAGTTGATCTCAGGGGATGACTCGTGCCAGGTCGTGGCCGGCGGCACCGCCGACGACTCGGTCGGCTACTTCGTCCGGCCGACCCTCTTCGAGTGCACCGACGCCGCCCACGAGACCTTCACCACCGAGTACTTCGGCCCGATCCTCGGCGTGCACGTCTTCGATGACGCCCGCTTCGACGAGGTGGTCACTCAGGCCGAGTCGATCGCGCCGTACGCGTTGACCGGCGCCATTTTCGCCACCGACCGGCAGGTGGTCGACCGGGTCGCCGAGCGGATGCGGTACGCGGCCGGCAACTTCTACATCAACGACAAGCCCACCGGTGCGGTGGTCGGTCAGCAGCCGTTCGGCGGTGCCCGTGCCAGTGGCACCAACGACAAGGCCGGATCCTGGCAGAACCTGGTCCGATGGATGTCACCCCGCACGATCAAAGAAACCTTCGTCCCGCCGACCGACCACACCTATCCCCACATGCGCTAACCAGAAGGACCCCTTCGCCAGGTCGACCGCCCGGCTTGGGGGAGGGGTCCTTTCATCCACTCCATATGGATAGACAGTGCACATAGGAAGCCCTGACGGGTGGCGAAAACGTGAAATCCTGGACGTCGCGACTGCAAAGTGGCAGCGTGAGAGGCATGGCGGATTCCGGAGTCAATCCCACGGCGGCGGCCCTGCTCGGGCTGCTTCACGAGGGCCCGATGACAGGTGGTCAGCTGATGGCCGCCGCCGAGCGCCGGTTGGCGCCGTACTGGTCAATGACCCGCAGTCAGGTCTACCGAGAGCTGCCCGTGCTGGCCGAGAAAGGTCTGGTGCGGCTCGGTAAACCGGGGCCGCGGATGAGCCAGCCGTATGCGATCACCGCTGCGGGTAAACGGACCTTCTCCCGATGGCTGACGGAGGAGCCCGGTCGGGACACCATTCGAAACCCGATCGCGCTGCGGTTCGCCTTCGGGAACCTGCACTCGGCCAGCCAGCTCCAGAACCTTCAGACGGCTGCGAACGAGTACCACACGGAGGCCCTGGCCCGGGTGCGGGAGCAGGTGAAGAATGCGAAGAAGGAAGGCGACACATACGACGCCAGCGCCTTGGAGTTCGCCGTCGCGTACCACAAGGCCGCCCTGTCCTGGCTCAAATCCGCCCAGGTCAACTGACCCGGCGGTAGCCCCCATGCCTGGGCGCACAAAGCCCCAGGTCCGGAGGACCCTGCCCCGGATCTGACCGGCCCTGACGCAGCCCCCGCCTCGGCCGCGGGGCGGCTGCGGCGTGGGCTGCGGGGCCCGCCGACTCGCGCCGACTCGCGCCGACTCGCGCCGACTCGCGCCGACTCGCGCCGACTCGCG
>NZ_JABZED010000007.1:400218-408949 GCF_013416675.1 Salinispora sp. H7-4 | reverse complement strand
GCCGACTCGCGCCGACTCGCGCCGACTCGCGCCGACTCGCGCCGACTCGCGCCGACTCGCGCCGCAGGCTCACGCCGGCCCCGCCGACTCGCTTCCGCTCCGCTGCTCCGCAAGCTCACTCCTCGCCCGCGCTGGGTTTGTTGGGCGCGGGCAGCGGGGCTCGCAAGCTCACTCCTCGCCCGCGCAGTAGTCTTGTCTGTCGTGACCGATGCCGACTACGCCGAACAGCTCAAGGACCTCGACGCCACTCTTCGCAACATCGAGTCGGTGCTTGACATCGACCGGCTGCGGGCGGACAAGGCCCGTCTGGAGGAGGCCGCCTCCGCCCCCGACCTCTGGGACGACCAGGCCCGGGCGCAACAGGTCACCTCCCAGCTGTCGTACGTGAATGGGGAGATCAACAAGCTCGCGGAGCTTCGTTCTCGCCTCGACGACGCCAAGGTGCTGCTGGAACTGGCCGAGGCGGAGTCCGACCCGGGTGCCTTCGCCGAGGTCGAGACGGAGGTCGCCGGGCTGACCAAGGCCATCGACGAGATGGAGGTCCGCACCCTGCTCTCCGGCGAGTACGACTCCCGCGAGGCGCTGGTGGCGATCCGCGCC
The DNA here is from genome assembly GCF_013416675.1 of Salinispora sp. H7-4. Classification (NCBI taxonomy): domain Bacteria; kingdom Bacillati; phylum Actinomycetota; class Actinomycetes; order Micromonosporales; family Micromonosporaceae; genus Salinispora; species Salinispora sp. H7-4. The sequence continues at coordinate 408,349 of NZ_JABZED010000007.1, read as the reverse complement.
GGTGCCGGCGGCGTGGACGCGGCGGACTTCGCCGAGATGCTGCTGCGGATGTACCTGCGCTGGGCCGAGCGGCACGGCTACCCCACCGAGGTCTACGAGACCTCCTACGCCGAGGAGGCCGGGCTCAAGTCGGCCACCTTCACGGTCAAGGTGCCGTACGCGTACGGCACGCTCAGCGTCGAGTCGGGTACCCACCGGCTGGTCCGGATCAGTCCCTTCGACAACCAGGGGCGGCGGCAGACCAGCTTCGCCGGGGTCGAGGTGCTTCCGGTGGTGGAACAGACCGATCACATCGACATTCCCGAGAACGAGATGCGCTTTGACGTCTACCGGTCGTCCGGACCCGGCGGGCAGAGCGTGAACACGACCGACTCGGCGGTGCGGATCACCCACATCCCGACCGGCATCGTGGTCACCTGTCAGAACGAGAAGTCCCAGCTGCAGAACAAGGCGTCCGCGCTGCGCGTCCTCCAGGCCCGCCTGTTGGAGCGGAAGCGCCAGGAGGAGCAGGCCAAACTTCAGGGCCTGAAGACCGACGCCGCCGGATCCTGGGGTGACCAGATGCGTTCGTACGTCCTGCATCCGTACCAGATGGTGAAGGACCTCCGAACGGAGCAGGAGACCGGGACTCCCTCCGCGGTCTTCGATGGCGAGTTGGACGCCTTCATCGAGGCCGGTATCCGGTGGCGAAAGCAGCGGCAGCTTGCTGATGACAAAGCGTGACCGATCGTGGGCGCAGCGCACCATCGAAAATCGTGAGTGCTGGCAGATTGATGACGTGTCCCGAAATTGAGGGGCGCGGGATTTGGCGCATCGGTTACACCGCGTAGACTCACGACCCGTGATTCAGCTTGAGCAAGTGACGAAGACGTACCCGAAGGCGTCCCGGCCTTCGCTCGACAACGTGTCCGTCGCGATCGAGAAGGGCGAGTTCGTCTTCTTCATCGGCCCATCCGGCTCCGGCAAGTCCACCATCATCAAGATGCTGCTCCATGAGGTTGCGCCCAGTAAGGGGCGGATCGTCGTGAACGGCAAGGATGTTACGTCGATGCGCTCCTGGAAGCGGCCCGCCTTCCGGCGCTCGATCGGCTGCGTCTTCCAGGACTTCCGGCTGCTGCCGAACCGCACCGCCTACGAGAACGTGGCGTTCGCGCTCGAGGTGATCGGCAAGACCAAGGCGGTTGCCCGCCGGGTGGTACCGGAGGTGCTGGAGCTGGTCGGGCTGGGCGGTAAGGAGCATCGCTACCCGCAGGAGCTCTCCGGTGGTGAGCAGCAGCGGGTGGCGGTTGCGCGAGCGTTCGTGAACCGTCCGCTGATCCTGCTCGCGGACGAGCCGACCGGAAACCTCGACCCGGACACCTCCATCGAGATCATGCGTCTGCTGGACCGGATCAACCGCACCGGTACGACCGTCGTGATGGTGACCCACGACTCGAACATCGTGAATCAGATGCGCCGCCGGGTCATCGAGATCGAGAGCGGCCGGATCGTCCGCGACCAGGCTCGCGGCGTCTACGGGTGAGCCGGCGCTCCACCCCGACTGACGACCACCACCTGCCGGAGACGCGGAGGAATCTTCGATGCGCTTGAAATACGTCCTGTCCGAGGTCATGGTCGGTCTGTGGCGCAACGTGACCATGACCATCGCAATGATCATTACGATGGCGGTCTCGCTGACCATGCTCGGCGCGAGCGGTCTGATCTACGTCAAGGTCGCCGAGATGAAGGAGCTGTACTTCGAGAACATCGAGGTCTCGATCTTCCTCGAGACCGAGGTCACCGAGGAACAGAAGACAGCGATCAAGGCCGGGCTGGATGCCGACCCGCTGATCGAGAGCGTCACGTACGTCAACAAAGAAGAGGCGTACGAGGCTTTCGAGGAGATGTTCCGGGACTCCCCGGACCTGCTCAGTGCGATCGATCCAGAAGTGCTGCCGGAGTCGTACCGGCTGAAGCTGGTGAACCCGCAGGAGTACGAGGCGATCGGGGAGCAGTACGCCGAGATTGAGGGCGTCGACCAGGTGGTCGACAAGTCCAGCGTACTCGACAAGATCTTCAGTCTCTTCTCCGCGGGTCAGAAGATCGCCCTCGTCGCGGCGGTCGCGATGGCTGTCGCCGCCCTGCTCCTGGTCGCCAACACGATCCAGGTCGCCGCCTACAGCAAGCGGCGCGAGGTCGCGGTGATGAAGCTCGTCGGCGCGTCGAACTGGTTCATCCAGGCCCCCTTCGTCCTGGAAGCCGTGGTCGCCGGCCTGATCGGATCCCTGCTCGGCCTCGGCGCCCTCGCCGGGCTGAAGGGATTCCTCTTCGACGGCGCGCTGAGCGCCCTCCAGGGGCTCTTCGCGCCGGTCAGCTGGGGCGAGGTGCTGCTGGCCTTCCCCCTGATGGCCGCCGTCGGAGGTCTGATCAGCGCGGTCACCGCCTGGGTCACGCTCCGCTTCTACCTGCGGGTCTAGCGCCCGCCGGGCGGCCGCCGGGGCCGCCCGCGCACCCTGTCGGGCCAGGGCTCTCCCGCACCGGAAATAATCGGCGCGGGGGAGCCCTTGCGCTCCGGTAGGATGATCGCCGCTGCCGACCCAACGGGCGCAGCGACCGGGCTGTTCGACCCACGGGACGCAGCGACCAGGAAGGGAGGTGGCGCCGATGCCACGGGAGAAGGGGCGGAAGGTCGTCGCCTCCAACCGGAAGGCCCACCACGACTACTCGATCCTCGACACCTACGAGGCGGGGATGGCGTTGACCGGCACCGAGGTCAAGTCGCTGCGGGCCGGGCGGGCGTCGCTGGTGGACGCCTTCGCCCAGGAACGCAACGGCGAGCTCTATCTGCACGGGATGCACATCCCGGAGTACGTGCAGGGCACCTGGACCAACCACGAGCCCCGACGCACCCGCAAACTGCTGCTCAACCGCATCGAGATCGACCGGTTGATCGGCAAGACCCGGGAGAGTGGGCTCACGATCGTCCCGCTGCAGGTCTACTTCTCTGACGGCTGGGCCAAGGTCGAGATCGGCGTGGCCAAGGGCAAGAAGTCGTACGACAAGCGGCAGGACCTCGCCAAGCGGGACGCGCAACGGGAGATCGCCCGGGCCGCCGGCCGGCGGGGTAAGGGGATGACAGACTGAGCCGGCGTCCGGCCGGGGCGGGATGAAACCCGTTGCGTCAGGCGTTAGGCTTGTCGGTGCCGCCAACAGGGCGGCCCGTCGAGGGGGTGACTGGTTTCGACTTCGTACGTTGCGGCAGGGGAAGCGAGCCGAGGAAGCCAACGTCGTCTCGGAAATCGTTCGTTGGAAACCAATAAGCGCCAAGCAGAATCGCGCTGACTTCGCTCTCGCCGCCTGAGGCGAGTAGCAAGTCTGTCGGCCTGGGAGTGCCTTCGACCCAGTTAGCCGGCATCAGCTAGGAGGCTGGCCAATCGGCCCCGGTCGCGGGGGCCGTGCGGCGAGATTAATCAGCGACTGGGCCCGTCACACCGACTCGCTCGCGTGATCGGAGGGGCCGAGTAGAGGCACAGCGAGCTGCGCTCGGAGAAGCCCTGGCAAGGCGGCGAAGGACCCGGGTTCGATTCCCGGCACCTCCACCACCTGACCGATGCGCCCCAGTCCACCGGACCGGGGCGCATCGGCGTTTTCCGGCCTCGAAAGCTCCGCTACCACCAGGCCCGGCGTCGCTCCCCGGCGACGAGTGCCACCGGTGGGCTGGAACCAGTGCGCGGTGGCCGGCGTCGGAAGAGTATGCGTCGAGTATTCGTCACCCTGTGCGTGCCCCTGCTGCTGGTCGCCGGTTGCGCGCCGGCCGACCCGGAGCCGGCCGACGCCCCGCCGCCGGACGGCCGGCAGGCGGCGTTCGAGGAGCGGGCCACCCAGATCGCCGCCGCCTGGCAGCCCGGCCCCTCCTGGAGTGACGGGTACATCCCACTCCAGGAGCCCGTCATGACCGTCGGAGACCCCGGTTTCACCCCGGACACCCAGGCCGCCTTCCGGGCCGGCTGGTACCGGGACCAGATCCCGCTGCCGACGGACCAGCCCGAAGACGGCACCATCCAGTTCCCCTCCGGCACCCTCACCGTGCCGCTGGTCAGCGCCGCCGAGGCGTACCGGGAACTCGACCGGGGCGACCCACCGGCCTGCGGCGGGCGGCCGACGAACCCGGCCACCCCACCAGCCCCGGCAGATGGGCCGGACACCGGGGTGAGCACCGCGCCGCAGACCGCCTGCATCCCGCTCACCGTCACCGCCGTCGAGCTCGACAGCGTGCCGGTGCGGACCAGCCGCGGCGAGGCGGCGGTCCCGGCCTGGCTGTTCACCATCGACGAACTGACCGCCCCGGTGGCCCGGCTCGCGGTCGCCCCGACCGCCGTCGGAGAGCCGCCGGAGCCGACCGCACCCAGCGCGCCACTGCCCCAGGAGCTGGTCGGGGCGCTGGACCTGCGCGCCGTGGACGGCGCCACGCTGACCGTTCGGGTCGGCATCGGTGCGTGCGACACCGGCCTCACCCCACTGGTCTACGAACAGGATGACGTCGTGGTGGTCGGCGGCGCGGTGATCCGCAGCACCGGGGTCTGCACCGAGCAGCTCCTGCTCGAACCGGTGACCGTGCAGCTCACCGCCCCGCTGGGGGAGCGGACCGTCCTCGACGTGCTCGGCGGTGGGCCGCTGCGGCTCACCACCGGCTGACCGGCGATGGCCCGGCCGCCCGGGTCAGGGCAGCGCGAAGGGAAGCGTGATGCCGTCCAGGGCTTCCCCGCAGGCGCAGTCCCGATCCGTCGGCAGCTGGGCCACCGCGGTGAAGAGCAGCTCCCGCAGCCGGGCAGTGTTTTCGCCGAAGACCCGGAACACCTCCTCCTGGGTCACCGATCCGCCGCCCGGCACGCCCGCATCATGGTCGGTGACCAGCGCGATCGACGAGTAGCAGAGCGCCAGCTCCCGGGCGAGCACCGCCTCCGGGTGACCGGTCATGTTGACCACCGTTCCGCCGATTGCCGTGAACCAACGCGACTCGGCGCGGGTGGAGAAGCGGGGTCCCTCGACGACCACCACCGTCCCGCCGTCCACCGCCGGCACGCCCCGCTCGGTGCCGGCGGCGAGCAGCGTACGCCGGCCGACCGGGCAGTACGGGTCGGCGAAGGAGACGTGCACCGCGCCCCGGTCGTAGTAGGTCTGTGCCCGACCACTGGTGCGGTCGATCAGCTGGTCGGGCACGACGAACGTGCCGGGGCCCAGCTCCGGGCGCAGGCCGCCGACCGCGCAGGGGGCGAGCACCTGGCGGACCCCGAGCGAGCGTAGCGCCCACAGGTTGGCCCGGTAGGGGATCTGGTGCGGCGGATGCCGGTGATCCCGGCCGTGCCGGGGCAGGAACGCCAACCGGCGGCCCGCCACCTCGGCAATGGTGACCGCGTCGGACGGCGGCCCGTACGGGGTGTCGACTACATGCTCGGTGGCGCCGTCGAGCAGGGCGTACAGCCCCGACCCGCCGATCACCGCGAGTTCTGCCGTGGGACTCACCGAACCTCCCTCGTCTCTGTCGCGTCAGACCTTAGCCAGCGACCCAGCAGCAGGCTATGGTGCCAGGCATGGCGTTGACGGGGTGGCTGGCACCGGTGTCCCCGGTTGTCCGGGCACGGTCGGACTGACGGGGTGTCCGACATGCAGGAAGAGGGGCGGGCGATCGGCGGGCAGGCGACGGAGTCGATGGCCGGTCGGTTGCTGGTCGCGGCACCGACGTTGAAGGATCCGAACTTCGACCGGACCGTGGTGCTGCTGGTCGCCCACGAGCCGGGCGGGGCGCTGGGCGTCGTACTCAACCGGGCCACCGAGATACCGGTGGCGGAGGTGCTCGGCGGCTGGGGCGAGTTGGCCCGCGACCCGGCCGTGGTCTTCGAAGGGGGTCCGGTGCAGCCGGATTCGGCCATCTGCCTCGCCCGCATGCGCCACCCGCTGCGCCCGATGAAGAGCTTCCAGCAGATCGCCGGTGCGGTCGGCACGCTCGACCTGACGGCGGACCCGGCGCAGCTGCGGGAGAGCATCGCGGGCATCCGGGTCTTCGCCGGCTACTCCGGGTGGGAGTCGGGCCAGCTGGAGCAAGAGATCGCCGAGGGCTCCTGGTTCGTCCTGGACGCGCTTCCCGGCGACGCCTTCGTCGATCGTCCGGACGACCTGTGGCCGATGGTGCTGCGCCGGCAGGGCGGCATGATGGCGGCGGTGGCGCACTTCCCGGCGGACGTGGCGCTCAACTGACCCGGCGCGGTAGCCGGGCACCCCGCGCGATGACCGTGCCGGCCGGCGTGTGTATAGTTCTCCCGTGCCCGGGTGACCGGGTAGTGCACAGGGGGCCGTGGCGCAGCTGGTAGCGCACCACACTGGCAGTGTGGGGGTCAGGGGTTCGAGTCCCCTCGGCTCCACCGACCGCACCATGTGCGAACCGGTGGGTTTTTCGAGGTGCCCTCGTCCGTTGCGGGCGGGGGCATTGTCGTGTCGGTGGAGATCCTGACCACGGTATGACTCCCTGGTCGCAGAGTCGGACTTCGGCGATGCGGGTCTTGATGGCGGCCTTGCGCTCAGTGCGGGCGCCGCTGGCGATGATCGTGGTGAGTAGTCGCGGACCTGACTAGTCCGCTTCCACGAGCCGCTGCACGCCCTGGTATCGCTGTGTTTGTACGCTCGACGCCCATGGGGAATCTTGCTGCGGCGGGCTTCGGCGCTCTCGCTAGCCTCGTCGTGCTAGCGATTGGCGCTTGGCTTCAAGCGAAGCGTGAGCGTCGGCACTGGCTCCGTGACCAGACGCTTCGCGCAGCTGTGGACTACGTAACCAGCACGCGGTACCTGCTCAACAAGTATTGGACGGTGGGCGAGCAGGGCATGGATCAGGACGATCGGCGGGAGTGGCGGAGGACGATGCAAGTCTCTCGTTCGACTCTTACCCTCTTGTGTACCGCTCGGACCGTTTCACTGGCGAATGACGTCGCGGAGGCGCTCTACCGCCTCGGCCCCGACTCTGACAAGACCCAGCACACGGCGGCGGAAGCAGCCTTCCGGAACCTGGTCCGCCAGCTGCGGAAGGAACTCGGTTCACCCCAACTGGGCGGTTGATGTTCTCCCAGTTGAGGGGAACCTCACCTGGAGCCTCGTTTTGCCGCCGTGGGTCGTAGGCATCGACGAACCCGACCGGTGGACGCCGCTGACCTGCAAGTCTGGCCTGGGTATGGACGTCACTGACGTCAGGTTGATGCCCGTCTGGGGCGTGGTCGGGGGCACGGTGGTGGCGGAATCCCGGCGGCCGTCGGGGCGTTACACCATGCGTACGACCGAGCAGGCCTTCCGCCGATGGCGGATGCCGGGCGTGGGTGAGCCCCGGAATGTTGGCGGTCCGCCGGTCGTTACACATGGACCCGGCACCGTGCGTGTCCCCCGGACCGCGGTAGCCGAGGATCTTCTCTTTCCCTGTTCTTTGAGCGCCGGACGGTGCTTGCACCCCTGTGCCGCCTGACCCCCTTCAGGCGTGTGGGTGTCGACCCCCGAATGGAGCAACCCCCATGAACACGATTCTGCGTCGTAGCGTCCTTGGTATCGCTGGTCTGGCCCTGTCCACCGGTGTCGTCGCCGGCCCCCTGGGCACGCTCACCGACACCACCCCCGCGGCTGCGGCGGCGGCGGTGCAGGCCGACAAGCCCGACACCGGCAAGCTGATCCCGCACGGCACCCAGGGCAAGCAGTCGCGCATCGACCTAGGTGACGAGCAGACCGGCAACGTGAAGGCCATCATCGAGGCCACGAAGTCCGCTGGCATGGACGAGCGGGCCGCCGTCGTGGCGATCGCGACCAGCCTGCAGGAGTCGAAGCTGGAGAACCTGGGTCACCTGGGTGCTCGTAACGACCACGACTCGCAGGGCCTGTTCCAGCAGCGCCCCTCGTCCGGGTGGGGCACGGTCGAGCAGATCACCGACCCCGAGTACTCCACCACCGCCTTCCTCAAGGGCCTCAAGCAGGTCGAGGGCTGGCAGGAACTGCCCCTGACCGAGGCCGCGCAGAAGGTCCAGGTGTCGGCGTACCCGTTCCACTACGCCCAGTGGGAAACCCAGGCCGCTGACCTGGTGGCCGAGCACTGGACCAGCTGACCCCACCCCAACCCACAGAC